>JAPLFH010000041.1 GCA_026390815.1 Ignavibacteriales bacterium
TAGGCAGGTGTGTACGATGTTGTGCAATTAATTATTTACTAAACATCGGTAACATCCCCATGGGGATGTTCGTGCACGATCTCTTGCTTTAATAGTATCACTAAAAAGTGTGCACGATGTGGTGCTATTTGTGAATTAATAGCTATGATGAGCTAATGATTTGCGATGTAAAATAATTTCCCAACCCTGAAGCGAGCTATCCGCTCGCTTCATTTATTTCATCTCTTCTCTCTTCACAAACTTTTTCCCATTCCAGTAAAGAATTTGGGATTTAATAATATTACAATATTCTGGTGTATCGGTTAATGGTGGTTTTAATTTACCATGAACTACTAATGTATCTCGTTGTATTCTAAAACTATTTTCAATTTTTATTTCAATATCTTTTAAATTATATCCCACTAAAAAAAGAATGTCTGCGCTACCCGGTCTCTGGCTAATAGCTTGGAATATGCATTTAATATCAGGATGATTTCTTAAATGATCCTGCTCCATAGAAGCCCATCTTAAATTCAGAAACTTATTATAATCACTGTTGGGATAAAGAATGTGCATTAGGGTTTTGGCTAATGGATAGTTTTTTATTAAATATTCAGGTGTAGTAGGCAATACTTTTGTTCCACTCAATTCCTTTATATCAATTATTGCTAAACTTGTTTTTGCATATCCGTTATTTTGTGGTGCAAAAATAATTTCTTTAGAACTATCATCATCTATATCATAAATAAAACCTTCTCTAATATGACCACTGTTCCATAATGTTCCATCTAATCTTTTTCCTGTTATTAAATCTAACTTAAAAAGTGCCGCACTATATGAAAAATCATTTATTGCAATAGCTACAAGTTGTTTTTGTTTATTTACAGTTATTGTGTCAAGTAGTCTAATGAAATAGGGTGGAGGTAAAAATTCCCTTTGTGAAAAAACTGTATCCTTAAAGATATATTTCCATATTTCATTTCCATATTTATCAAAACAAACAAGTCTGCCTTTTTCTCCCTTATTTTTAAGAAATTGCACTATTTCATGTGTGGCAAATAATTCATTAACACCATCCCCATTAATATCTATTAGTCTAACAAAATATTTTAGATAAGTCTGATAATTATTTTTGGAGTCAAAATTAATATTTAAATTCCACAGTACCTTACCACTCTTATTTTTCACATATACTGTTTGTCCAACACTTTCTAATATCGCAGGGTTATCATCATAATCTCTGATGGCATAATAAGAGGAGAGTAAGATTAAGAGCAAGAGTAAGACTGAAACTCCCCAATGGCGTTTTACATTCTTAGCGGTTCTAACAACCGGGTTTTGTTTTTTAATTTCAATTAAGCTTCTTCTATCTAAAAGGTCGTCAAGATCTTTCGCTGGAACAAGTTTTAGTTTTCTTTCCGGATAAACTTCATTCAATTCATTTATCTTTTGCTCTGCTGAAAGTAAATCATCATTGGGAACCACAAACGAATTAATACTTGAGAAGAAGACAACCTCAACTTTCTTTTTAATAATTTCGTCACCTGTTCGTGTAATTTTTCCTGATGATTCCAATCCACCTGTTGATGCAATGCTGCTTTTTATATTTACAAGGTATGGGGAATTATAATACTTAAGGAGTTTTTCAATAAATCCAATTGCCAGTGTAACGCCAAGCGATTCACCAATGTAGTAACCAACCCTTTCATCAAACTGAATTATCACTTTATGGTATTTACCTATTTTTCTAATTAGTCTCTTAACATAGTTCGTTGCAGATTGCCAGGAATTTTCAATTTGTTTTTGAAGCCGTTCCTCTATTTCAATTTCGCTGGGAATTATTATAAATTGGTCTTTTGACGCTCTTGTTATTTCAATTGTAATGCTGTCAAGGATGCCTAAAGTAAAATTTGCACCATTGTTATTCTGAACTTCAAGCACAGGGAAAAGGAGTTTATTAGTTATTGGATTTTTGTCTTTGCCGATTAGAATATCATACAATTCATTTAACTGCTGTTGTATTATACTGTGAGCTGATGTAAGATCGTTCCTGTAATCCGACAGAAAATCAAGCGCACTTACTTTATTAATCTGTTCAAGAACATTTTGTGTTATTTGGGGATCGAGATAAAGAGGACTGTATTTTTTTAGAGTTTCTTTGTAGAGATCTATAAATTCCAGAATATATGACTGTGTTATAAGTGGATCATTTGAACTTAGCACAACTTCAAAGAAGTTGTTTATTAATAACAGTTTTTTAAGGCAAGAACCCGGATGGCTAAGTGATTGAATCAGTGCTTCCCTTGCTCTTTCAATAACTACAATGTTTGTCATAACCCCCGAAAGTTTTAATTCGGAGTTTAAGATACAAAATTAATAAATAGATTTGCAAGACTTCTTAATTTATAATTTAACTCTTGTTCACCAACCAAATTTAGGAAAGCCATCCCAACAAATTCTTTTATATTACTCATTCACGATACGCTAAACATTTTATGGAATAACAACGACCCTGCCTTTGCCGGCAGGCTTCAGGACGTTGACGGATCAACTCGAAATATACCGGCTTTAGTCGCAAATAAACTTTTTTTATGGCTAAAGCCCACGTTATTGGGTTTATTTAAACCCCACCATGAATGACGGGGTTAATAAATAAAAGTCTTCGTAAGGTGCTTTGCTCATCCAAAATTTAACCCCCAGCATTCATTTACAAGTATTTTTTGTAATTTTGATTCAGCTAAATTATGGAAAAATATTTTTTAGAAAGTCACGTTACTCATCGTTAGATATTTGAGCCAAAAAACTCATCTCCTTAGTCCCCTTCTATTTCAAAGAGAAGGGGATTTGGGGTAGAGTTCAAAATGCTGCGTAAGGTGACTTAGTAAGTAAGTTTTCTACTTCCTAAATACAGATAATTCCGGAGCCATTATGAAAAAACTTTTTACACTTGGTTTTATTGTTAGTATTATTTCTATAGCGTCTGCACAATTGGTACCCGTCACTTTTCACTTCAAACCTGATTACACACAATTTACAACACTAAGAATAGCAGGAACTTTTAACAACTGGAACAATGCTGACCCAGCAATGGAAATGAAAGACCCTGATGGTGATGGAGAATATGATTTAACAATAGACCTTGCGAAAGATCTGGATCATAATTATAAATTTGTTATGGATGCAAACTGGGGATTTGCTTATACCGATCCGGACAATCCAGTTATTAATATTTTAGATAATAACAACTCAACTTTGCATGTTAAAGATCCTCTTATAACTTATTTACTGCCAAGAGATATAAATTCGAAAAGTGAAAAATTTATTGATGTAACACCAACCGGCTTACCAATAAGAGCAATTTTTGCTTTTACACAAGCTAATCCAATTGATCCGAACACACTCCAAGTAATTATTGATGGCGTTCCTTTGAGTAATCCATCTCAATACTACGATGCGCAAAAGAGAGAATTTAAATATCAACCTAACCCTGCGTTAACAATTGGCGACCATACAGTAATTGTTTCAATTACATCAGCTTTAGGAACAGATGAAAGAACTTCCACATTCAGAAGAGATCCAAATTACAAAGTTTACAATGTTCCGGTTGATTTTTATTTCGATCAAAATAATACCTCAGTTGTATTTTCTCAGAAGGTTACAGATGTAGTTGTAACGGGCACCTTTAATAATTGGAACGATGTCTTTAATCCAATGCGCGATCCTGATGGAGATGGGTTATGGGAAGCAACCGCAACAATAACGCCTGATAAGTATGAATACAAATTCAAACTAAATAAAATAATATGGGTTAATGATCCTGATGAACCTGCAATTGGAACATCTGCAGATCAAAACAGCCTGGTTGTTGTTGTGGCTGATTCAATACCAAAAATAAAATTAGTGCAGCCTTTGGAAGGAACAATCTTTTCAGAAAATCCTGCTAATGTAAGTTTCAAAGCTTTACTGCGCCCTGGAGTTAAATCATCTGGAATAGTTGACGGAAGTATCATTACCAAATTAGATGGAACAAATATTCCGAATAGTTTCGATACTACAACTTCAACTGTAACTTCCACTATGATTTTAAATGGTGAAGGAAGACATATTGTTGAAGTTTCTTTTACTAATAAGGAGGGTTTGTCTGCCAGCGAAATTTACTCGTATGGAATTTATACCAATCCAAAGGGAAAATACATAGTTGATGCATTGAATGATGAGCCTTACTCATATCCTGCCGGAGTACCAAATGGTTCAGCAGATATTCTTTCCGCAAAAATCACAGATACACCAACGCACGACTCTTTGAAATTTGCAATTCAATTAAAAGATGTTACAGACAGAACAAGAATTGGATTGATCATCACAAGCCCCAGCAGCACTTTAGCAAGCGATCCGTTGGGATTAGACATCAGAACTCCGAACTGGAATGGTCAGGGAATTTTTGCATCAATCGGTGCCCCTGGAAACCTTTTTGAAAATCCTATTACTGAAAACCGAATAATGGTAAGCAACAATCCTGTAACATACAGCAATTATTATTTGAACATCAATAATGATGCATTAACAAAAGATGAATTTGATTTTACCATCAGTCTTTCTTTTTTAGATAGCATAATTGGAAGCTGGACAAGAGACCGGCAATTCATGGTTTTTTCATTTATTGCTGCTGATGATAAAAGCGGTAAAGGTTTTGAGGTTGGGGTAAACGAAGGCGGTACAAGTACAAGTGAAGATCCAAATATTTATGATGCAGCATTTATCAGAAGCGGTTTCTGGCAAAAACGAATGTTTAAAAATTTTATTCCTGTAGGTCAGCCTAATGGTCCCCGGTTTGTAACGCTTGATGGAAAAGGAAGAGGAATTCTTTCTGTTACCTCAAACGAAATTTCTGACAGTCTTGCAAAATTCGGAACAGATATTTCTTTCCTTACACCTGGAGTGGAATACTGGTATCCAGATGTAACCGTTCACGGTGAATTGAGTGATCTTTCGATATCAACCATAACTTTTTATTTTAACAATGCTCCAAGTACCCAACAAGTTACCGCCGGTAAATTTGATGTTCCATTAACATTAAAGGAAGGCGAGAATATAGTTTATGTTGTTGCTGAAGATAGTAAAGGTTTTAAATCAACTTCAAAAAATTTAATTATGAATTATAAACCGGATACAGAACCATCGATTGCTATTGATGGAACAGTAACCGGAAGACAAGTAAAACTAACTGCAAATGTAACCTCGCCAATTGGTGCGCAATTTACTTATTTGTGGTCAGCTGATCAATTAAACCCGGCAAATGTATTTCTATCATCTACGCAAAAGGAAGTTACAATAAATATCCCGCAAACTGATGGAGAGTATTACTTCAATTTAAGAGTTAGGGATTCCAAGAATAATAGAATTTATGTTAGAAAATTAGTGCTGGCACAGGGTGATTCTATTTTATTACCGGAAATAAACCATCATCCCAAATGGGTTGATGATGCAATTGTTTATGAAATTTATCCACGATCCTTTACTCAGCAAGGAGGATTTTCCGGAGTTGTGGAAAGAATTCCTGAAATGAAAGCGTTGGGTGTTAACACAATTTGGTTTATGCCAATTTATACAGGACCAACCACTCACGGTTATGAAATTACTGATTATTATGGTTTTGAAGAAGACTATGGAACCGAAGCTGATTTTAGAGCTATGATGACAGCGCTTAAAGCAAACGGATTTAAAGTTATTCTTGATTACGTTGTAAACCACACTTCAATTCAACACCCGTTTATGCAGAATGTTTTTCAGTATAAAGAATACTCGCCTTGGGCTAACTTCTATATCTGGGATGGTGAACCAGGAAATTCCAATTATCAATTTTTATTTGATTGGTCTAGCTTGCCAAATTTAAATCATCAAAATCCTGATGTAAGAAAATATTTTATTAAAGCTGCAAAGTATTGGGTTAGCAATTTTAATATTGATGGATTTAGATGTGATGTTGCATGGGGAGTTGAACAAAGAAATAATCTTTTTTGGCAGGAATGGAGGGAAGCATTAAAAACAATTAAGCCGGATATTTTTCTTGAAGCGGAAGCCAGTTCAGCAGAAGCAGTATTCTATCAGAATAGATTTGATTCCGCAAACGACTGGGAACTGCGTAATAAATTACTTGGTGCTTTGAATGGATCTGTTACAATACAATCTTTACATCAGGAAGCTACACGCGTTTATCCTGAGTACGCTCGTCCGTTTAGATTCCTGGAAAATCATGATGAAGTAAGAGTCGCATCATCGTTCGATACCAAGCGGTCGGTTTTACTCCACACAATTATTTTTACACTTAACGGTGTCCCGTTGATTTATTCAGGTGGAGAAGTTGGAGAAATAACCCGGCGGGAAATGATTAACTGGAGCGATCCCGATAATGTAAAACCATATTTCAAAAAATTAACACAGATACGTAGCAAGTATATCCATGATCCGAAGATAGAGTTAATTGATAACACAGACAATAATAATGTTTACTCATATTCATCTATAAGCGGCAATAATGTTGTTCTTACAGCAGCAAACTTTAGAAATGAATTAAAAAATACTAATATGGATTTATCAAAACTTCCATACGATGGTTCAAGCAATTATTATTTAACAGATTTGATAGATGGCAAGGTTTACAAGGTTACTCCTGAGCAGCGGACTGCTTTTCTAATAAGTCTAAATGAATACCAGGCAAAAGTATTTTATTATGGATTAGATTCAGTAACAGTTGTTGATGTTGAGAATTTTGCAGATACAAAAATTCCATCGCAATATAAACTATTTCAGAATTATCCAAATCCCTTTAACCCGGTATCAATGATCAAGTACCAGATAAAGGAGACTGAAAAAGTTACTTTGAAAATTTATGATATGCTTGGTGGAGAAGTTGCAACATTAGTGGATGAATTTAAAAGTCCCGGAACCTATTATGCTCAATTTAACGGAGCAAACTTAAGCAGCGGAATTTATTTCTATCAATTGAAATCTGGTAAGTACCTGGAAACGAAAAAGCTTGTTCTGTTAAAATAAATTGTGATGATTAACTCCATCTTTTGTTTAAGACGGAGTTAATTCTTTCGATCATTAATTTGTGTAAAGACCAAATAAAACTTTTATACCAGCAAATATTCATTAGCGATAATACCAATTAGAAAATGCTCCAAATTAAAAAACCCCTTTAATATATTTTATAACAATGATTAACTAAGCGGAATCGGCAAGACTTCCTGAATAATCATTCTAAACAAACTTGTGGGTAAGAGAAATTTCTTATTATTTTTTTTGTTTATTATTGTGAGCTTTTGCAAATATGGAAGCATTTACTATACGAGTCATTCAAGTTTACAGCTTATCTCATAACTTCCGGAACCAACCTCTAAATAAACACATCCATTTTCTTTCTTAATAACTTTATGATGTTCTTTTAATTCAAACTCAATGCTTGGAAGAACTATAATTGCCTTGGTATTAAATGGGATTGTTACCTTCATTAATAATTTCTTCACGTTTTTCTTCCAGGCAGATTTAATAACGCCATGAATAGTTTTGAATGATGCTTTTGCAAAAATTAATTCTTCGGGAATAAATGGCTTTATCATTACTTTTTTGAATCCTGGCTCAAGAATAATTATTCCTGCTAAGTCTGTAAACAGCCATTCTCCCACACATCCCAATGAGCAGTGATTGAATGAGTTCATTGTTGGATCATAAAATCCCCTTTCAGGATGATAGCTATCCCAGCGTTCCCACAATGTTGTAGCTCCGTTATCAATCATAAAAAACCAAGAAGGAAATTCATTATTTGTAAGCACTTTCCAGGCAATATCATTTCTGTTAATTGATGAAAGAACGGGCATCAAAAATGATAAGCCAAGAAATCCTGTTTTGATATGATAACCGTTATCAATAATATTTTTGGTAAGATAATTTATTGCTTTTATTTTTTCTTCTGATTCGAGTAATTCAAAATGAATAGCGAGAACAACGGCAGTTTGAGTTAACTGACTTAAACTACCATCATCATTTAGGAATGCTTTTCTGAATGATTGTTTTATTTTGTTAAACAGATCAGCATAATATACTTCATCTTCGCTGGACCCAATAATTGCTGCAATTCGACTCATTAAAGAACAATCATATGCAAAGTAAGCTGTGGCGATAAAACTTTTTGCGGTTTCTTCACCGATGTAAAGCCAATCGCCATAACCATATTCCGGCAATACAAAATTATTGCTCATTTTTTTAAGAGAGAGAGTGAAAGATTTCATTCGTTCATAATATTTTTCAAGAAGGTTTACATCGTTATAATATTTAAAAAACAAATATGGTGTAACAATTCCTGCATCAGCCCAACCAGCGGAGTTAAAATAGACAGGACCCACACCCATATCCACAAATGGTGCAAATGGTGGTAACGCTCCATCTTCTCGTTGTGCATCAAAAAGATCTGTTAACCATTTTGAATAAAACGAAGATACATAAAAATTGAAAGCTGCGGTCTTAAAAAAACTTACTGCATCACCAGTCCAACCTAATCTTTCATCACGCTGCGGACAATCAGTTGGAATATCAACATAGTTAGATCTTTGATTCCATAGTATGCAGTTGAATAACTTATTGAGTTTTTCATCCGAAGAAGTAAAAGTACTGGTCTGTTCTGGTAATGAATTTATTGATATTCCAGTAATAGTATTCTGTTCAATCTTATCAAGACCAGTAACTTCAACATATCTGAAACCGTGATATGTAAAAAGTGGTTGCCAGGTTTCTTCATTATCTCCTTTTGATATGTAAGTATCCTGCGCTCTTGCCATTCTAATATTTTCGGTATAAAGAGAGCCATCGTTGTTAAGCATTTCTGCAAATCGTAAAACAATTTTTTGATTGCTTACATTTTTAAGAACTAATTTTACAAAGCCGGTAAAGTTTTGTCCAAAATCAATAATAAATTTCTGCTTATTAATTTCTTTAATTGATTGCGGTTTCAATTCACATCGGATCTTTACTTCTTCAGCTTTATATGGCGCTAATTCTGGATTAATATCAGGTATAACTTTTACTTTTTTAAAGTTAACATTTTTTGATGGGTAAGTATCCCAACCTTCTATCATCGGTTCAAAATTGGTGTCATAGAATTCACCCATCAGAATATCAGCTTCACGGATTGGTCCTTCGGATGATGTCCAGGTTTCATCGGTAGAAATAATTTCATCACTTCCATCATCATAAGAGATCATCAACTGAAGTTTAAATGCAGGAAATTTTCCATAGTATCCTTTTCCCTTTTCCCAACCGCAATATCCGGAATAATATCCGTCAGCAAGTATTATATTAATAACATGCTCATCTGATAAACCAAGGTTTGATGTGACATCATAAGAATTGTAATAAACACGTTTATTAAAATCACTCCAGCCTGGTGTAAGCCTATCTTCACCAACTTGTTTACTATTAATTCTTAAATGATACAACCCAAGTGCCGTGCAATAAACAAACCCACGTGTTACATTCTTTGTCGTTCGAAAAGTTTTTCTAAAATATGCGGCTGGATTAAATTCTAATTCCGCTTTGGGCACACGCCATGGTTTCTCTCCAACAATTGCTACTTCTTCGGCGTTCACAAGGTTTGTTTCAGATTGTTCCAATGATGACAGCCAACTCTTATCTGTTAGAATAAAAAATGTTTCCCCGGTGGTGAATTTAATTTCTAGTCTAAGAGTAAATCCTGGTTTGTCAATGTATGAGTTTAGTCCGGTTACTTGAAAAATATTCTTGCCTTCCTTAAGAAAATCTTTTACATCACACAACTTCGGTCTTGCCCAGGAAAATATTTTATCATCACTTTGTGCAACAAATTTTTTATTAAGAAAGAGCTGGAATTTTTCATCTGCAGTTACAATTAGGTAAGCAGATTCAATAATATCTATTCGTTCAAGCTGAAACGATTTGTGTAAATAAATAGTTTTAAATTTATCATCGGAATTACTGAATGGATACCAAATCCATTTGTCTTTATTTACTTGAAAACTAATTGTACGTTCTGGTTTTTCATTGTAGATATGAGAAATCCACTTTGCACCCCAATCATTTTTTTCAAATAATCCAGTTGAAAATTTTGCGGGTTCACTCCATAATGTAGGCTCATCTTTTTCATTCCATACCATCACTTGCCAATAGTATGTTTTGGCGGAATGAAGATGCTTACCCGCAAATGCTATTTGAGATGAATAGGAAGATTGGACTTTACAAGAGTCCCAAATGTCCACAGGTTCTATAGAAAGATTATTAGTAGTAGAAGCGACTATAATTCTATAAAAAGTTTGGGAGGAATCATATCCGTCATATTCGGTTATCCAACTGAAACGCGGCTGTTTTTCATCTATACCGGCTGGATCAATTTTATATTCGCATTTTAATTCAACAGGTTTAATTGATGAAAATCTTTTTCCCATTTTTAATTCGGATCATTCAATGGATCAGAAATGCCAATACCGGGTTTTACGTAAACCATCACCATTTTACAGGGACTCTTGCCCTTGTTTACAATTTTTAATTCGCCAGTAGCTGCAGGAATAATCATTGTTTCTAAATATGAAAGTTTGCTAACTCTTCCGTTCTGGGAAAAAATCTCTACTCTTTCACCTTGAACTAAATTAGTTGAGTAAGCGATACCATTGGTATTCATAACAAATTCATTCTCAAACTCAATCCTGTGGATGTTATAAAAAGTAAAAGGCGCTTCATAAAGTACAACTTCCTGCCAACCCTGACCACTTTTTAATATCTTAGGTTTGGCAATAAGATTTTCCTGAACCCATTTTTTTCTTCTTTCAAATCTAATATTTTCAAAACCACGCTGAACGTTTATTGGTCGAAGTTTTCCCTCAAGATCTTTTCTTAAATAATCATAAATTTTAAATGTAAATATGTATGGCGTAGCGCTTATTTCAAGCACCAAATTGCCTTCCCCGCTGCAGTGAATCGTCCCATTAGGAATTAAGAAAAGATCATGAGGTTCGCTTGGTTCTTGGTTAACAAATTTTTCTATATCTACCTCGCTGCCAAATTGAATTGAATCTTCAAGCGCTTTTTTAAATTCCAATGGATCGCATTCTTCAGTTAAGCCAATATAAACTTGCGAATCTGGTTTTGATGCACATATATAATATGTTTCATCCTGAGTAAAAGTTTCACCAAATTTTTTTCTTATATAGTCTGGGCGCGGATGAACTTGTACTGATAAATTACCGCCATCGATTGTATCCAGGTAATCAAATCTTATTGGCCATTCATATTTAAATTGTTTTGAAGCATTTTCACCCAGAACATTTCTATTTTGCAAATACATTAAGCAATCGAATGAGAACTCAAGTGTAACATCATCTTTTTCAATTATGATTCCATTTTCAGGAACGATCATTTCAAATGACCAAGCAAAATTTGGTGCTTCAGGATCAAGCCCCATATGCCCTTGCATAAACTTTCCACCCCAGGGACCAGGAAAAAACCACGGACGCAACCGGAATGGTGTAACAGAAATTTCAGTTAAAGCATTTCTAAAATCATTTCCTTTAATTGCGGTTGGTTCAACTGGATTTTGAAGATCGATAAAAAGATCGAGTGAAGGAAGTAATTGTTTTTTCAATCTGTTTAATGCAGGCCACTCAACAAAGTAAGATCGTTTATAAAACTGTCCGAAAGATAAAGGCTGAATTGAACCAAGATTGCAAACCTCACCATTACGTGCATACTCCTGAATATAATCTTTAGGAACATCAATGTACCACAGGTTATCATACAATTCTATAATTGAAGAACCTGTACCGTAAATGATTGTAATATCTTTGGCTTTATTGCCGCGCTTTATTGATGAAGTTATACGAAGCTCTGATATTTTTTTTACATCGAAAAGATATTCAAGACCGAAGGGATAATGCATTCCAAAAATAGGGTCATCTCCGCCAAGGAATGGTTCAATTCTTTTCAGAATTTCATCATCAGAAGCATAATAATTTCTAACATCAATAAATTCGTATTCAATTTTAAAATATTTGAGTGCGTTAGTAAGTCCCGAAATAAATTCTTCCCAATGAATACCCTGATAGCCATCAATAACAAGCACACGGAGCCCATTGTGTATTTCTGCGGAGATATTATCAGCTAATGCGTTGTATCCTTTTTCAATTACTCCACTGCTGATTGGGAATTTAGGTAATGTATCAAATGGACCCCGCGGAAACTTCGTCATTCTTTCTGGCAGCAATGCAATGAAGGGATCTTCAATATGTTTTGAATTCTTATCAGGCATTAATTCTCCTTTATAAATTTTTTATCTTCCTAAAAATGCAACTCCGATTGCAGCAGCATTATTACCCAGCAATGATTTCTTTATTTCCACTTTGTTTTTGGGGAATGTCCACGCACGTTTATGCACTAACTTAGTTAACGGTGGAAGAATTATATCGGCAGAGTTCATAACTCCTCCACCTAATACTACTGTATCCGGTCCGTACGCGTGAATTGCATTAACTATTCCGATAGAAAGATCATCTATAAATTCATTAAAAATTATAACACATTTTTCATCACCGGTTCTTACTCTATTAAAAAATTCCGGAAGTACATCGACGGAACTGTTTAAAGATGAATGCTTTTCTTTTATCTTTTTAGTTAACGCTGTGGCAGAACAGTACAATTCTAGGCAGCCTTTATTTCCACAGGAACAATCAGGTCCATTTCTATCTATGCTTATGTGCCCTCCAAGTAGACCGCCTAATGAATCAGATCCGTAATATGGTTTTTCATCAACAACAAGCGAGCAGCCAAATCCAGTTCCTAAAGTCATGCATACCATTGCTTTGCTTCCTTTGCCCGCACCGAATTTATATTCACCCCAGGCGTAAGCGCGTGCATCATTTTCTATTGCAAATGGAAATCCAAGTTCATCAGAAAAAGCTGTTCTAAGATTTATACCTGCAAGCATTTGACCGGCGCCGATATCATTTTCTACTATGCCGGTTTCTGTATTGATTAAACCTTTGATAGCAAATCCACCGCTCTCGATTCTGTAATTCCCAATTACCTTCCTTGCATGTTTGATTAAACTATAAAGGAGGTTTTCTGAAGAAGAAAAATTAGCAAGTTTTTCCTCAACAAAGTGAACAGTGCTGCCGTTGTTTTCAAAAACACCCGCTTTAATATTTGTACCGCCAAAATCCATCCCAAATTTCATTTCGGTTCTCCGTATACACCAAAGAAATAAATCAATCCATCAATTAGATGACGTCTCCAATTCCCCCAAGTGTGTCCTTCAAAATATTCCTTATAAATAAAATTATATCCTTTCTCGGTAAGCACTTTTTTCATTCGTCTGTTTGCATTTAAAAAATCAAGTTCTGCGACTGGCAGAAAATCGGCACCTACTTTTTTCTCATAAGTTCCAATATCCACAAATAAGTTGATAGGCTTTATTGCGGAATCTCTTATCAATTTAATTATGCTGTCATCTTTGAACGAAAAATAACCGGATTGCGAATAAGCATTTTGAAAAATATCATTTCTCAAAAAAGAAATATAAGTGGAAATTAATCCAGCGAAAGAGTCTCCAATGATAAGCCGTTTGCCAGCGGATCTGATGGTCGAATAATTTTTATCGATAAAATTAACAAGTTCATCACAGAAAAATTTTACGTAATCATCATTCATCCCATACTCAGTTGATCTGTTTGGCTCTGCTGGTTGATGCATATTTGGCGGAGTGACAAATACTGCAATACATGGTTCAATTTTATTTTCAACAATTAATCTATTGATTGAATATGGCGCCAGAGCATACTTGATATAATCTGGTCCGTCATGAAAATAAACAGTTGGATAACTATTCATCTGACTGTAATTGGGTGGAAGATAAACGTGCACTTCGTGATCATAAGGTAACGCCCCGGATGGAAGAATATGTTTAATTAACCCCTGGTAACTTCCTTCTTTGCCATAAAGATAATCTTTAAGGTATGGATGTCTTTGATACTTTGGCATTACAAATTCTGAGAGTGCACCTAAACCGTACAATGATTTAAATTTATTTGATGGATCGCAAATATCATTGCCGTCAACTATCAACTGGTATTGTATACTTGCTTCAGATTCGAGTTCAAGTGCAAGAAAAAATAAATTAATATCGTTTAACTTTTTAAATTGAATTGGATCAGTCCAGCCAGTAATATCACTTAGTAATGCAACATTGTGGGCATCACCTTTATAAATCAGAATTACCTTCGAATCATTTTCATAAAACGGATATTTTTGCTGATCTAATGAGAGTAAAATATTCTGAAGTATTTCTGCTCTTAATTCATTGGAAATATTGTCCCAATTTTCCAGGGATTTACTCAATCCCTTTATAAGGTTCTGCTGTAATTTCTGATCGGTTTTGCTTTTCATTTATCATTCAAATAATTATGCTTTCTTTATTCCATTAACATTAGCGTTATAAAGTTTTCCTTGATAAGAAATATTTTTCAATTCTGCTTTAGCATCAAAGCTGCCAAATTGTGGGGTTGCACTAATACCTTTATTCAAAGTTGCATTTATTCCAAAGATAGATTCAATAATAATATTTGTCCAGCTTCCGCTTGATGATACTGTCCAATCAGTAATGTACGGCATATCAGGAGGAGCTTTCCTCGCGCCACCACTGTCAGGGTCAATTGCTGATTCAACAAAATGCGCCTGCCCTAACGGACCTTGATTAACGGATTTTGATAATCCTTTCATCCACTTAAGTGCTAATTCTATATTGCCAGCTTTGAATAATGCTGTAACAGCCTGCGCGGGCCAGGCAGGATAAGCGCCATTCCACTGATGATCTGGTCTAACGCTAAACATTGCATTATCATCACCCGGGGATAGCGCACGCATCCAGGTTGGTGATTGCAGTTCCCGTATAAAAAATTCAACCATTTCATTTTTTTGTTTTGCGCTCAGATCATTTGGAATCATATTAAGAATTGTTATGAAATCGTAGCAATGTCTTACTTCAACTAAACTACCATCCGGAAATCTTGTTGACCAATAACCTTTTCCATCTACATATAGTTTATTTATTTGGGGAATAAGATCATCCGCTTCTTTTAGAAAATTATCAATCATATCCTTTTTACCAGTCGGTTCACAAAGTTCTGCAGCAGTTCTAAGGTTAAATACATTGGCCGCATTAAGTGAAGCAACTTCGTGAATGTAAGTGCTGACGCATTCTAATAAATTATTTATTCCACCATAATCAGCTAATCCATTTGGTGATCTAAAATTTTTCCAGTTGGATGCATATTTAAGAAGCAAATCAATTACCGGAGATTTCAGCCCTTCTTTAACTTGAATTATTTTGTTAAGCCATTTGAAATCGCCATTCCATCTAAGATAATTTTTTGAAATTTCTGTTATAGCAAAATCATTTACAGAATACCACGGACCAACAGGCTCACCAGTTAAATATTCAGTCCCAAAATGTTTATGTACATCCATAGACATCCAAAGTTCAATATACTTTTTCATAACCGTTGGATCGAGAAGTGCGTGCGTAAGTGAGCTGAGTGCATAGTCCCAAATGAATGTTACTGATTGCCAGTACTTCGGCATAAGTGTATCATATGTTCGCCCCATAACGGAAAAGGGATTATCTCTACGGAAATAAATTACACCAAGCACACCCATATAATAAAGTTTAGCAATTTCTTTATCTGTAGTTTCAAGCAGCGGCATTGAACCTGAAAATCTTGAATTGCCCGGTGTAAACGCTGCTTTTATTTCTTCGTTCCATTCATTTCTGCAAAGTTGAATCTCTTCACTAACATTTGATATAATTTTTTTATAATCAGTAAGAACGTTTGAAAGAGAATCCCCAACAACAGTTACGTAATCAATAGTTTTTGATTCACCCGGAGCTAGAGATAAATTAATTTTAATTCCATTGCGAGTAATTTTTCCATTTAAAGAAATTCCCTGCACCTGGAATGCGTTACTATTCTTGGCTGAGTAGATTAACAAATTGTTTGATTCATCAATTTCAATTTTATGATCAGTTTCAAATGGTGGCAAAGGATCATTCCAGCTTTTAACTGCTTTAGTAACACTACCAGTAAAACCATATTTCAATTCAAGATTCTTTTCCACTCCGCTTATATTTTTAAATGATAGACGAACAGCACAAGCCATTTTACCCATTGGAAGAATTGTAGTTGTATTAAGTTTAAGACCTTCGTACTCTGCTTCGCGCTCAATTCTATCGGCAAACCAGGTGAATTTTATTTTTGTGCCAGTTGCAGGGAAATAAATATCATCAATGAATAAACCAGCAGTAATAATATCTGAACATCCAAAGGGTGGAAAATTCAGGCTTCTGATTCCAGTTAAATCAAAATCTGATTGCACACAACCGATAAAGTTTGTTAATCCAGGAAGATTAAAAATATCTCCGTGTTTATGAATAAGAACATCACTTTTAAGATCTTCAACAGTTGGAATCATTTATTCTCCGGTATATTCTATTTTTATAATCAATAATTATTCAAAGGTAATTTCAATTAAATGAGGATAATATTCCTCAAACTCTATGTAAGTAACATAAATAGTCTTCCCACCATCTTTTGCAAATGAAGGGTGTTCTTTACCAGCATAGATTAGCTCAAGCTGCGGTCCTTCTATTTTTCTTTGAGGAACAACTTGCCAAAGAGTTGTTGGCTCGCTCCACGGACCCCATGGAGTTGGGGAAGTTCTACCAACAATTTTTCCGGATAATTCTAATGAGTGAATAGAGAGGTAACAATCAAGATATTTATTATAGTTTACAGAGAGTTCATTTGGCATACCGGAAAATACTGGCTTGGACTGCTTTACATTTTTTGTCCAGCCGTCTTTTTCAGAAATAAAATATTCGTAAAGATCTATTTTTTCTATTTCACCAGGTTTGATTCGTGCAAGGTGAAGATTATGTATTCCGTTCCGATCATTTTTAGTACCGTACAAATAAACATATTCATTGCCTGCCTCGTAAAGAATGGCAGAAGCAAAACAAGGGTCGTCTTCCTTCCATAATATGTAAGAGTCATTATAAAAAACTCTTGAAAATTTCCAGTCTTTTTCATTCCCAACCGCAAGACCGGAACCGATAACAACAAAATTAGCCGGTGGCTCACCATCTTTAAGCATTTTAATTTTTATGAAATAAAGATAAACTTTGTCTTTAATCGCTACCCCGTGCAGGCACCATATCCTGTACCAGTTATAGTCTTCATCAGCTTCGTGCGGGATTAATTGTTTAAGCTGAATGTTATCATCAAGTATATACTTAAAATTCTTAAATCCATTTTCCCCAGTTTTATCAAAACATAATAATCCAGTATTCGTAATCATTTTTTCTAAGCCACCTATTCCGGTCATATCAACAGGACCAAGCGGAACACCACCCGGATACCATAAACTTTCGCCTTCAGTTCTTTTGCCAATGAGTGTATCACCAAAAAAGAACAAGCATTTATCATTTAAAGGAATTGAATACGCTCCATCCTGCCCAACCATTTTATTTGGGTTGTTCTGAAATTGTGGACCAAGGTCCCTAACTTTTTGAATTTTTAATTCTTTCATTTTATAAAATATTTTTAATGATTAACCGGCTTTAATTTTACTCAAAGCCGGCACAACAAAATTTATAATTACTTAAGCAAAACCATTTTGTTCGTTTGGATAAAATCTGAAGTTATAATTCTGTAATAATAAATTCCACTTGGTAAATTCTCAGCTTCAAAATTAATTATGTAACTGCCCGCAGATCTAAATCCATTTACAAGTGATTTAACTTCCTTTCCGGATGCATTAAATATGCTGATACGTACATCACCGGATTGTTTTATGGAATATGTAAAACTGGTGGTTGGGTTAAATGGATTTGGATAATTCTGTGTTAGTTTGAATTCAGTTGGAACACCTGGGATTTTTTCTTCTACATCTAAAGATCCGGTAACTTTTACCTTATGATTCATGGAAGTATCCGTACCTGCTAATTGTTGGTCAACATCCTGATCATTTAAAAACTTCAGCATATCAATGGTATTTACAGTAACAAGATATCCAATATTGAAATCGCCACTTGTTATCCCGACTCTCAGATTGATTGTTGTTTCGTAAACAACATTTGCATTGTGCAGGTATCCAACATCAGAAAGCAAATTAATCCATTTCATTCCTGCTGGTCTTTGAATTACAGTATCAACATTGCCCCATACCGGTGTAGCTGAAGTATCAAATTCCATAGTACCTGCACCCATTGGTGAGTTATAGGTACCGCTAATAAACGACCAGTCTTCCGGGACGAGTATTGCAAGTGCTCCTTTATGTGCGTTATTGTGTTCAGCATTCATATCTGAAATTGTAATAGTTGTTGTAAAAGTTTGCCCGGCATTAACCTGGCTTGGTTGATTTACATCTTCTATAAGGCATCCTGCAAAGGTAAATATTGTAATTATTCCTGCAAAAAGAATAAGTGATTTTAATAATTTCATTTTTAACTCCTGGAATTATGATGCCCGCCATTGTTACGGGCATCTTAAAATACATTTTTTACTTTAACAATAACATCTTAGCTGTTTGATTGAATTCAAATCCATTGGAACCTTTAGCATTTAGACTATAAAAATATATTCCACTTTGCAGATTAGCTGCATTAAAATTAAAGTTTTGATTTCCTGCCTGATACATTCCTTTAGCTACAACTTTAACAAGTTCGCCAATTGAATTGTAAACTGACAATGTAATATCTGATTCAACTGGTAAACTGATAGATAAAACAGTTGATGGGTTGAACGGATTTGGATAGTTCTGAGAGAGATTAAATTCTTCCGGAATCGATTGATTAACTTCAACTACTTTGGAATATTCAAACGTTCCTTCAAAATCCATTTGTTTCAAGCGATAAAATAATTTTCCATTAGCCGCACCTTGATCAACAAATGAATATGAAGTTTTTTGTGTTGTAGTTCCCTTTCCGGAAACAGATCCAATTTTATTAAATACTTTGCTATCAGTGCTTCTCTCAATATCAAATCCAAGATTATTTGTTTCTGTTGCAGTCTCCCATTTAAGTTGTACTCCGTTCTTAGTTCCTGTTGCCGAAAAAGAAGTAAGTTCAACCGGAAGAACTCCGGAAACAGTAATTGGATTATTCAAACTTACTGAGTACCAGGTTGGATCAGTAAAATCAAGTGCAGCATCTGATACAAAATAACCTAAATTGAAAGCACCTTGAGTAGCACCCGGTGTCATTTTTACATGAACAGTTACATCTAATGTAGCGGCAATTACAGCTTGTGCAGTAGATGACTGATAAACTACCCACTTCATATTTGCACCACTGGGGAATCTGTTTTCAAGAGAGTCTGTCCAGAAATCAACTTGTCCACCAGGTTCATTATCAGCTACATTTGCCGGTAAAAACAAACAGGAACCATTATACCCACCAGTGAACCAAACGGAATCTACCTGCCAGTCGTTAGGAAGTTTTAGACCAACTATTGCATAATGTGGATTAGCGTCGACATTACCCTCTACACTTACTAATACTGTAGCAGTAAATTGTTCAAATCCCTGAACAGAAGATGGTTGAGTAACCGTAAGAATCACGAAGCATCCCGCAATTATTAATGCGGCAATTGCGGAAATACCAAGAACAGAAAGTTTTGTAACTTTGCTTTTCATTTTACTTGCTCCTTTTTTTTATTTATAGGTTGTTGTTTATTAAAAAAATGAATCCCTGTAAAGAAATGACAAAAAACCTCCTTTTATAAATGATTATTTATGGATCGATTTAATTAAAATATCAGAAAATTCTCCGGGTTTCAATTCCACCTTGATAATATTATCATTAACATCTAAAAGCTGAATTTTATTCCCGAGCAGATCAATTGTCTGTGCCTGGAAATCGACAAATAATTTGCTTTTAATTCCAACCGTTTGATTATTTTGGCTATCGGAATTCAGTAGCCTGATGATGATTCCTTGTTCAACAGATTTTAGATTAATCATAACAATGTTTTTGTTATCAATAGTTAAATATTCTTCTGATGAAGGTACAGCACGGAACCAGCTTTTTCTAATTTGCACTGGTGTGTTAAGTTCATATCCCAGCATAGATGTTTTAGCAGGATCAAAACTTCCTTTGCCAGAAGTAAATGCATAATGGAAATCAATTTTTCCTTTCAGATTTTCGTGCCTGTTCCAATCATTTGGAAAATTAGTAACTGGATTGGAAATGATTACAGGATCAGTTGCCTGCTCATCTTTCCTTATTCGGATAACTCTTGCATCAGCAGTCGACCAACAAATATTTTCATCATCATTAAATATGGAAGCAGATCTTCTTAGCGAAACTCCATCGTGAATAATTCCGGGAAGCCGATCTTTATCCATTTCAATATATCCGCCAAGAATTTCCGATTTTACTTTTGCATTTGGCACATTAAAGCTAAACGGCAGACCATATTCCTCAAGTATTTTTGTTGGTTTCATTGCTTCAAGATTTGCAGCTGCGCTTACAAATACTTTGTCAATTCCATCAAGTAAAGAAAATTCGATTGTTTCAATTACATCATTTTCTCTTTTAACTCTTAAAGTAATTCTAACCGGACTTTCATCAATAATTTCATAGCTAATCTTACTCCCCAATATGGTAGAATGATTTTGCTTTAACGATGCTTTTTCAATTGTTGGATCGGCAAATCCAAAACTACTTTTTTCATTAATCAATTCTTTACCGGATTTTTTATCAATAATGCTCGTTACTGAAAAACGCCCGATATCAAAAGTAATTTTGTAAAATTTATTCTCTATTGAATTAGCAGTCTTTTTTAGATCACTTATAGGTTCTGTTGATGTGGATTTTGGTTTAAGCAAATACTTTTTATAACCAAATGAAGGAAGATCTCTTGCCACAAAATATTGTCGATGATCTTTTCTAAAACCTGGAATAATTTGATTTGTTTCAGCATCGATTATGTCATACTCAGGTGAAGTATCAAACGGATATTGTATTTCCACTAAATCATCTCTTTTCCAGGAAAGCGTGTTGAAAACAATTAATCCTTCAGAAGTAAGACTTTCTTCAGGTTTGGAAATTCTGTGCAAAGCTTTTAACAAAACAGATTCAGTTCCTAACAAAGCATCTTCCACATAATTCTCACGGTAGTCCATCGTTAGTTTATTATCCTCAGGTGAACCGTACCCAAATTCCAATCCGCTTCCATGCCCGCTGAATTGCAGCAAACTTTTATATGCTTCACTAATTTCCATATTCATTAGGCGCTTGGTGCTGTCTAAAAGATTGCTTAAAGTAGATAGCTTCTCAGCAGATAATAATTGATGCTGGCTCCACCTGGCTTTTTTATTTCGGTTAAATTCACCCTGATAAATAATATCCCAGTTGGAAGTCCAGTCACCTTTTAAAACTGGCAGTTCATCGTACGCTTTAGAATTAATTAATTCTAAAGTGAATTTGTTTACGTCGCTGCTGATGAATTTTGGATACTCATAGTGCTCATTCCATTTCATTGCAAGAAGATATTGATGACCGGCAAGAATGCTATTATCGCTGAAAGATGTGTTAATCAAAATAATATCCGGCTGATAGTTTCGCGCTTCAAGTTTATTTATTCTTTCCCAAATCATTTGTTCAACTGTATATAAATCATTTGACTCAAGTCCATATGCTTTTCCTTCATTATAAGCTTCGTTCAAATAAGTAACCACTTTACTTCCATCTGCCGCTTCCCATTTAAACACTTTTGGTAAGTTACGCTGAATATTATAATCACTATAAAATTCATTAATTCCCTCAGCAAGAAATTTTACACCAGCTTTTGAAAGAGCCTGTGGCAAAAACCAGGATTGACCTGGAACATCATTATAAACGGCACCACTAAAAGTGATTCCGTATTTATTTTTATACTCAAGCGCTTTATCGAATGAGCGTAACATTTCTTCTTCAGAAACCCAACCGGTAAATGGATTTGTGTAAATTGGAGATAATGCAACCCTGCCCTGTTTGATTAACTCAATCAGTTCCAGAAATTTATCTTTGCTTCTCAACTTCTCATAAGCCACAAGCTGCCAGGTTGTTTCAATAGTCCAATGAAAATCAGGATGCTCTTTACACATTTTTAGAACATCATCAAGAGTATTACAATGAAGTTCTTCACATACCGGTTGTGGATTTGTATAACCTACATCGGTATGATTAAGAAGCATTAAGTGAAGGCTGTATTTTTTTTGCTTCTTAAGTTGAAAACTTTTTTTAATTAATTCTCCACCTAAATTAAGTTCAGACTGAACAATAATATTCTCCTTGATTTCCGGTATGTAAAACGAGTGCCGTGTTTTTCCAAATGCAACTGTGTCTATCTTAAACTCATAGGATTTATTATTATAATCAATCTTTAAAGTCGCAGAAGTAAGTTCATGGATTAATGAATTAATCTCAACATCAATTCTTTGTTTTAATTGGCTATCTATTTTTTTAAAATAAAAAGTAGATACAGCATTAAAATCCGGTTTATTATTTTTTGTTCGGATAAGATATTTAACGTTAGAAATAGGGCTGCCATTTTTTTCAAGAAGTCGGGCAAAGAATCCCCATTCCCATTTAATCATTCCAAAGAAAGCTAAACCTAAATTGGTATGAGTGTTCAAAACTCTCACAATCAGATCATTTGCTCCTTTCTTTAATTTTATTTTAATTGTATCCTGATCTTTTAAAGCGTTACGAGCATTACTTGTTGAATAAATTTTTTCTTTGTTAAGGTAAACTTTTATTTGGGAGTTGCTGCCAAAAGTAAGAAGCGCTTCTTTATCGTAATCACTTATAATTGTTGTAAAAGCATATCCAGCGCGCGAGTACCAAATCTTTACAGGAATTTTGGTGTTAACATTCCACTCCAGCGTACTGTTAAAATCAACAAATCCCTTTTTATCAATTGACTGTAAAAACCATTTTGATTTTTCTTTCTCAGGTAGAATTGAAGTTGAAGAATCTCCTTCAAACGGAAAGATATCCGGTTCTCCTATTGCCGATGTATCTTTAGGATTTCCAAACCCAACAAGTGGAAATTCAATTGGACCTGTAACAAGCCAGGCAGGAATAAATCCTTGATCGTTTCCATTTAGTACTATTTCTGCGTTCTTATTTTGGGCAAGTACAACAATGTTTGGAATCAATAGTAACCAAAATAAAAGCTGATATAACTTTGAGGTTTTCAAATCAAACTCACTTTATCTAATTAAAATCATTTTTTTTGTTTGAACAAATTCACCGGCTTCCATTCTGTAGAAATAAACTCCTGATGCCAATCCTCCCAAGATGGATGAAGCATCGAAACTAATTTCACAATTGCCAGCACTATAATTTCTATTTAATATTTCAGAAATCATCTCACCAAGTGCATTGAATATTTTTATAGAAATATTCGATTTCTTTGGAACACTAAAAGATATTCTTGTTGATGGATTGAAAGGATTAGGATAATTCTGATTTAGCTTAAAGTCAGCCGGTAAATTATTATCATTATTTGTTACTGATGTAGTGGAATCATTAATTGTTAGATAAATAAATCTGGGTCTATAAATATCAGCATTGTTAAAATGATCCCAAAAACTATATGAGTTCACGTTGTAACTAATCAGCAATTCATCAAGGTTAGATAAATTTGGATGAGCTTTTGCGTTATAAACAAAAATATCAGGATCGATTAAAATTTCTGGACAATTATAAATGGATTGGGAAATACCAAATGGACCAGTTGGGCTTTCACCAATTTTAATTGCAACGCTATTACTAGTTTGAAAAACTAATAAATAATTTCCGTCTTTAACCGGGGATACACTGAATTCCTGTGATATGCCATTGGTTATCGGAGCACAGTTTTCAATCCCACTCACCCAATTAGTTCGGTTCCAAAATTGCCATAGAGAAAAGTTTTCTATTTCTTCAGGAAGAACACGGGCAGCTACAAGTTCCTTTCCAGTTGAACCGCTTCGTGGTCCATAAATATAAATATATCCATCAGGAAACGGATTACCGGAATTACTTGTCATTGGCATTATAGCCTGTCCCAAAACAATTTCCCAATTAGCGGCTTCATTTTTAACAAACAACGGTGTATCAAACTGTTGAACATTGGAAATAAATTTCTGTTCATCCAAAGTAAACTTTAATAAAGCCACTCCATTTACTTCAAAACCCAAGCCCCCGATAGTACCATTTAACCGCAGAGCAAAAACATAAATGGTATCGCTTAATGAAATTCCATCCATCAACCAGTACCAATCCCCTGGTTTTGCATTTGGTGTAGCAGGAACAAAAACCGCCTTAGGAGAATTACCAGAATCTTTCCCCCAGAAAAATTTAATTTCATTTGAATCTGGATTGTTACTTTGCAATAAAGCTAAAGTATTATTTACAAGCTTAGCATTAAGTCTGTGGTTGGAGCTATCAACTTCACCAATAAATGTATCGCTAAATAAAATTAATTGATTGCCAGCCGGATTATTTGAAGGGGCATCATATTCATTTAATGGAATTGAGTAAATTCCATCTGCTCCTGTCCAGCCGCTTTTTCTATCAAGAAGATTATTCCATTCCACAGCAGAACGAGTTTTATAAGTAACCCGGCATAAATTTGAATCCGGAACACCAATAGGATGCGGATAAGAAATTGAAACCCAGGTTGGATTTCCTGAAGATACTAATCCCGAAGTAGCTTTTGTTGTTAAATATCCAAGATTAAAACATCCCTGTGTTTGTCCAACTTTCAATTTCAATTGAACATTAAATGAACTGATATTATTATAGGCATAACCCTGATCAGAGATCAGAACAATCCATTTCATATTTGATCCAAACTGATTAGCCGGATAATATAGATCTATGGAATCCTTCCATTCAGAAGAAATACTTAGAGTTCCATTACCTAAAACGGAAGAATACGATGCTGATATCAATTCCCAATCGACTGGAGCAATAATACCAAGTATTCCTTTGTGCGCATTTGGTTCCGGTACTATATTATCAGTTATTGTCAAACTAACATCAATAATTTCTCCGGGCTGTGCAGATGTTGGTTGTTTAACCGATTCAAATAAACACCCATTAAAAAAAGGCAAAACAGAAAGTGATATTGCGATTGTCAAATATTTAAATTTCTTCAAGTTCATCTTAATTAAGTCCTATCATTACTGAAAACCTGTGCACGTTATCAAAAACATTTTCTGAAAGAACAAAAGCGTAATCAAATCTGGTTGATATACCACCAAATACCGGTGGGGTTAATCCCAATCCTAAACTCCACTTTCCCTCATCAACATTAATTCTATGTCCTCCTCTTACTGCAATATATTTTAATAATTGAAGTTCAGCACCGAGATTCACCCATTCATTATTATCAGTTGGGTGAACAAGTTCTGCAGCACCAGTTAAAATGAAATCTTCACTGATCTTTAATTTATCTGAAGCGCTTATTCTGAAAAGAAGCGGTGTTCTGAAGTCCTGATTTAACAAACGCATATCGGGTCCAAAATGTTGAAGTGAAAATCCGAGTGTTAAATCTCTGAATCCTGTAGCGTAAATGGCTCCCACATCAAAAAGGATATTATTGATTGAATAATCATCAAGTTTCTCATGAACATATTTTACCTGCATTCCAATCGATAGCCGATCTGTAAATCTTCTTGCAGCAGCTAAACCAAACACATAATCTCCGGCGCTTACCATTCTTCCGGTTCCATCGGGTAATAGTGCTGTTGTTTCTTCAAACTCAGCTATCTGAAGAGTTGCAGCACTTATTGCAAAAACAAAAGTCGCCATTGGAAAAGCAAACACAGCCGAATTATGTTTACTGTTTGCAATCCAACTATTATGCGAAAAAAATACTTGAAAGTTTTCTACATAAGCAATTCCTGAAGGATTCCAGAATACTGAATTTGCATCGTTTACAAGACTTGTAACTGCTTCTCCCATTGCACTTTCTTTTGCTCCGGTACCAATTTTTAGAAATTGTAATCCAGCGGTTCCGGATTTAGAAAAATCAAAACCGTAATCAAGCTGAGCAAGATTTTCTTTAATCGGAATCAGCATCAAAATTATTGTTATTAAAATTTTAGATAATCTTTTCATCTGAAAACCTTTTACTTGATTATTATTAGTGTACCTTGAGCATTACCCACGGTAGATTCAACAGTATAAAAATATATTCCTGGTGAAGTTCTTTGTCGTGCATTGGTAAGCTGATCCCACACTTCCTCACCGGAATTCAAATTTTCATGGTCAAGAGTTCTTAACAGTTCACCGCTTGAAGTGTAAATTCTAATTTTACAAGCAGCCGGTAAATTTGAAAACACAATAAAATTTTCCGTGCCGGAAGTTGGAAAACCGGAAACTTCCTTAAAAGGATTTGGAAACACTTTAACATTAAGCGCATTTGGTGTTGCACTTCTTGTAGCTGTTATTGCAGTTTCGTTTCTGTTAGTTAACCAACTCTCCTGCCCTGCACTATCAAGCGATGTAACAGCATAAAAATATCCGGCACCAAGACTAATAGACTGATCTTCGAAAACCCATTTGTTATTTTCTGAATCATAATATCTTGTTTTGTCAGTAGTTTTTTTCGGATCTATCCTGCGTATCATTGTAAATGGACCTATGAACGATCTATCACTGCGGTAGATTCTGTATTCTTTAAAATTTGCTTTACCGGAAATTGGATTTACCCAATTGTTTTCAACTGGTAACCAGGCAAGTGCAATGGTTTTATTTGATGGAAGTGGATAAATTTCAGTAGTTGGTGATGGTGGCGGAACTGACGCTGCGCGATAGTTATTCTGAAAAAGATTCCTTGCTCTATCCATCGTTTTCTTCAATGAGTCTAATCCATTTGGCAATAATGACTGAGAACTTAATCCCAGCAATGCTTTTTCTAATGGAATTCCGTTCACTGCTTCGGCTGTAACAATTCTGATAGATGCACCCGGAACTAAATTGTAAGGACCTGCACTCATCAAAATAAACGGAGTAAGATGATCCTCAGCTTTTGCCTGAAGAGTTTTATCTGTTCCATTTAAAATGTTAAACAAGCTTTGTGCAGTCGAGCTTTGAATTGAAAAAAATCTTTCGTTGTTAAGTAATTGCGCCCAAAAAATATTTGAAGGTTGAGAACGGTTATCAGATGACGGATCAGTATACAAAAATGAAAATCCTGCATATCCTGTTGTTCTCAATTCACCAGCCGATTCCAGGAAATTACCAATATCAGTTGGAATGCTAAAGTTTGGAGTGTCATCCCAGGAGTAAATCATTTTTCTTGTTGAATCATAAGCAACAAAATCATCAGTTCTGTTAAAATCATCTCCCCATCCGTTATGCACAACAAAATCCTGATAGCTTGGTCTAATTAAATTTGGGAATCCAACGTAAACATCATTTATAGCAGAGGTATTTTGATTAGTAATTACATATTCACAAATAACAAAATTATTTAGTAAGGGAAAACTCCAGACGCGGCTCTTTCTTTCAATAGAAATATTCTCCGTGGTTTTCCATTTAGCAATAATTATCTGCTCCGCTTCTGCGGGATTATAAGTTGTTGAACCAAGTAAGTTTTCAGTTTTTTGTATGGCTTCAAAAGTTCCATTATCTACAAAATCAAATGGACCGTTCTCAGTAAAGAAAATTGATCCATCGGATTTTTTTCCACCGATCCACATTCCGGCGCCTACTGTATAAGATCGTTGATCATCTTTATTCATTTTATTCGGACCGCCGGGCCAATCCATACTTGGGTAATATTCAAACCTGTTCGTTGGACTTGGAGCACCGATTGTTCCATTGTCCTTCATTGTTTCCCAGAGATTTCCCCTATCGTGAATTTTGAAATCAGCATTGCGAACCTGCGCCGATACCGATGTAATAAGGGCAAAACCAACTATTAAAGATTTCATTTTATTCATTTTAATTCCACATACTTAATTTAGAATGAATATTTAACGCCAAAATAAAAACGTCGTTTATCATAATAATTCTGCCAGCTAATATCATAGCCAGAAGCATCAACTGAAGAAATTTTTCCTGATTCCACATAATCTTTGGTTGCGTTTGCATCAAAAACTACATCCCCATACGAACGAAGGTTTTTTGTATTTAAAAGATTTGTGATTTGTAAATAAACAGTAAATTCATGCGAGCCGGATATTTTTATCAGCTTATCAATTTTCAAATCAACATTATGGCTTGCTGGATAGCGGTAATTATCATAAGTATCTGGTGGATCATTTGGCTGCAGATAAGTAAATGTCTGACCGCTTACAAATCTGTAAAGAATGCTCAAACTCATTCCGCTCATTATTGAATTTATAACTGAATTTTCTTCAGGTTCTGGATAACTTAAAAATAGATTTGCCCGAAGAATATGCGGACGGCTAAAACTTCTTTCTGTCGGAATTCTTTTGTTCACTTCAGTATCCCATTCGTAAGTGGCATTACCATTCGCATCAAACGTAACTCTTTTAGGACTCGCTCTTCCAGTCGTTGATTTTGAAAAGCTGTAATTGAGATCGATGTTCATGTATTTGCTAAAAAGAGATCTAAGCGAAATTTCAAATCCTCTTGAATCTCCGTAGTCTCCCGGAAAAAAGGCAGCAAAAGATTGATTTGGTGAAATTTGATTTTTAAATGGATCGTATCCTTTAACCGATCTGTCAAACAATCCAACCCGCTCATCAGTCTGATCAAATACATCTTTATAAAATGCCGTAACATCCAAAACAATGAAGTCACTAAAGTTGTGCTTAATTCCAACTTCAAACATTATAGTTTTTTGAGGTTTGAGTGGTTCAACTGTATAAGCTACTACTCTTTCAGGGTCACCATCATTCGATGGAATATGATTCGGTTCCCTGCCTTGCTGTGCCGCAAGAATTCTTTCTGCAATAATTTTTTCAACAAGGTTAACAGGTTTAAAGTAAAGGAACTCAAACATTTGATCTAATGGCGGCATTTGATAGTAATGCCCGTAATTAAAATGGAGCAGCGAATTTTCTGTAATCGGGAATGACACACCAAAGCGCGGGCTTATCATATTATAGGATTTTGCAGGAATCCGTTTTTTGTTAAGCACATTTTCGTAGGAATATTTAACTCTGCCAAGAGAATCCACCTGATCAAGATCCGGATCTTTTGTTGCATCATATAAAGGATCAATAGCAAGATTAAAATAATTTGATCTTTCAAACCACATTCTATTCGGATCAAAATAATCGTAACGTAATCCAATATTTAAAATCATACTTTCAAATTCCATTTTATTTTGAATGTAAAAAGCAAATTGAAGTGGATGATATGTTTCATTCAGTCCTCTATTTATCCAATCGTCTGGATTTTCTGTAAAAGATGGAAATCTCGAGCTTTCTTTTTCAGAATAAGTATTATAACGGAATTCAAACCCCGCTTTTAAAAGATTACTCGAATTGAATTGCCAGTTCAGATTTCCTACAAGCGAAACATCTCCCGATGAAACCTTATTTTTTAGAACCGGAGAAAATTGATCGAAAGGTTCATCCTCATAACCATCATATCTCATAAAACCAAAAAGTGTTGGATTCTTACTTCTTCCTAATTCAGTAAACTCGCTTGGACTTTCATGAAAATCTATGTTATATGAACTTAGTTTTAATTCATAAAACAGATCATTATTAACAACATGTGTAAACAAACCTGCAAGGCTCCAGTTGTAGGTATCTATTAAAGAACCCCAACCTCGGTAATACTTTGCCTGGCTTGTAAAATCTCCATTTTCCTGAAGAGTTGAATGCGCATCATGATTATAAGTTCCATTAAGTCTAAGTCTAATATCCTTTCCGCGTGTTGAAAGATTAAAGAATAAATTTTCAGTGTTCCGTGAAGGACGAGGGTGAGGAAGTGAATATGCCTGTCTTTTAAATTGAGTTGAGAGAAAAAATCTAACAGGTATTTCATTCAATGTTAGCAATGGTCCGCCAAAGCTTGCATAAAGTGTGTGATCCGGAATTTTCCGATAATCATATATTTGATTTTGCCTGTAAGGTGTCCACCAGGCTGGGTTAAGCGAGCCATCAGGAAGTGTATTATCAATAAATTCTTTTTGTGTACCAGGATCGTAAAGATAATTTCCAAAATGATGCTGACCTGGAAACCCATAAATATAATCTATGGACGCATTAAATTTTTCCCCACCTTCTTTAGTTACAACGCTAATTACTCCTGATTGCGCTTCACCGTATTCTGCAGTAAACCCGCCTGTCATTATCTGAACTTCCTGAATGGAATTCATATTAAGATTAGTAAAAGAGCCACCCCAATCCGCTCTACCATTTACCAGCGATGCAGTTCTAACTCCATCAAAGAACCATTTAATTTCATCCTGGCTTCCGCCTCTTATTGAATATCTGGTTTCACCTCTTCCGGCAGAACCTAATCCACCAACAACAGGAATTGGATCTAAGAAAACTCCCGCTTGAACGAACAATCCTTCTTTTGCATCGATAACAGGTAATCTTATCATTTCTTCCGCACCAAGAAATTGAATGCTTGCAGTAACATCCTTCTGAATGACCGGTCTTTGCGCAATTACAACTACTACACCACCAATATCCAGGGTAGTTTCCTCAAGCTCAGCATCAATTCTAGTAGTAAGCTCAGAGCTAACTTTAACATCCTGCACAATAAAATCTTTATAACCAATTACAGAAAATTTAAGTGTGTACTCACCAGGCGGAACCTGCAGAATAAAATATTCCCCATTTAAATTTGTAGCCGATCCGTAAGTTGTTCCGATTATTGTTACATTTGCACCGGGGAGTTTTTCACCAGTTTTTTTATCAATCACCGATCCCTGTATCTTGCCGGAGTTCCCAGCCATAATATTTGAATGAAATAAAAAAAACAAAATCGGAAGGATGATTTTTAGAATTGAAACAACTTTTATTCGTGATGATTTTTTCAATTTGCAAAAATTATTTAATTCCATTTTAATACCTGAATAGATTATTGTGTATCAATCTTTTAAGCCGCTCATTATAAAACCTTGAATAAAATATTTCTGGAATACGAAAAAAATTAAAAGCATCGGTAACATCATCAACATTGATGCAGCCATTAACAAAGACCATTCCGTAACATTCTGACCAACAAACATTCCCAGACCCAGTGCGATAGTTCCTTTTGCCTGATCTGATAAATAAATTAATGGACCAAGAAAATCATTCCACGAAAACATAAAAGTTAATATTGCAACTGTAGCAAGAGCAGGTTTTGCATTGGGTAAAACAATATTCCAATAGATTCTGAATTCTGAACAACCATCAATCCTTGCAGAATCTAAAAGATCTTTTGGGATTGAAAGGAAAAATTGTCTTAGAAGAAAAATATTAAATGCGCTTCCGCCCAGGAATGATGGAAGCGTAAGCGGTTTAAAACTATTCAACCATCCGATCTCTTTAAAAAAGACAAAGACCGGGATCATAATTACCTGGATTGGTAACATCATAGATGCAAGAACAATAATGAATAAAAAGTTTTTACCGGGCCAATTAAGACAGGCAAAAGAATATGCAACAATGGAACTGGATAATACGGTACCGGTGATTGTTATTGCTGAAACAAAAACTGAATTTTTCACAAATAAAAGAAATGGAATCCTTTCAAAAACTTTAGAATAATTATCCCAATGAAACACCGTCGGAATCCATTGCGGAGGGATAGTAAATATTTGTGCATCTCCTTTAAGGGAGGTTGAAAGAATCCACAAGAATGGAATGATAAAGAATAAAGCAAAGGCAGACAGCAGAAGATATAGAAAAGTGCTTTTAATAATTTTTCTGCTTTGGGGAATTTTCACCTCGCACCTCCATCATAATGCACCCACCTTTTGCTTAGCCGGAATTGGATTACCGTTATAACAAGACTGATAACCAACAACAGCCAGGCAAGTGCAGAAGCGTAACCCATTTCAAAATCATTGAACGCCTTATTATATAAGTAAAGATTATAAAACATAGTGGAATTGAGCGGACCACCCTGAGTCATAATATAAGCCTCAACAAAAACCTGTAAGGAAAAAATAATTTCCAGAACTGACCATAAAAATATTACCGGTGAAAGCATTGGAATTGTTATGTTTCTAAACTTTGCCAGCCATCCACCTCCGTCAATATCAACTGCCTCATAAAGATGTTTGGGGATACCTTGTAAAGCAGCAAGGAATACCAGCATTCTTCCGCCACCAATTGACCATACACTCATTAGCACCATTGATGGTTTTGACCAATTTGGATCAAGCAGCCATAGTGGTCCAGGGATTCCCATATATGCAAGGAAGGAATTTATTAATCCAAACTGGGGATTGAACATCCACAACCAAACTACTGATAGAACAACCCCGGTAACAATTGAAGGGATGAAATAAATAGTTCTAAAAAATTTTACACCGCTAACTGCATTATTTACCAATACCGCCAGCAGTAAGGAACCGATGATGCAAAGTGGAACTCTGAGTATTGTATAAACTAAAGTGTTTGATATTGAAGTCCAGAAATATGGATCTTCAAAAATCAATTTCTGATAATTTCCTAATCCAATAAATTGTGGAATTCTTAAAACATCATACCGGCATAAGCTATAGTAAATAGACATGATCATTGGGTAGAGCCCAAAAATAAGAAATCCAATAAACCAAGGCACCATAAAAAGGATTCCAGAGGTTGCCTGCTGTTTGTTTAACTTATTTATTTTTAAATTGATCATAAATTCTTTCAATTGATTGAAACTTTACTTCGAACATAATTATCATATTCTATCGTTTCATTTAAATGCATTTGAATCGTTTTTTCTGCTTGCATCAATGCTTCCAGTGGAGATTGAATTTTGTGAATAACGCGTTCCTGCGCACCCATAAACTCTCGCCAAAATACATCGTGTGCAAGCGGTACAATTGTTGGAGTTTTACTGTGTTCAAGTAGATCGACAAAAATTTTGTTCGGATGATTAAGAGATAAAAATGCAGGATCATTTGCTGCTAATTTATTTGATGGGAACAAAAGCTCTTTCTGTCTTTCTGCTTCTGTTAGCTGGATATTTTTTTGAACAGCAAATTTCATTAACTCCCATGCTGCTTCTTTATTTTTAGCACCTCGTGGAATAGCTAACCACCAGCTGCCAGTTGAAGAAACTGGTGCATATCCTTCAAAGGTTGGAATTTCTGCTACACCATAATCAAGATTTTTATTATATAATTTAATTTGATCCGGAAATGAATTATCCAGAACCATCATTGCAAGTTTTTCAGAAATAAAACCGTGTTGTTCTGCAAACCCAAATCCTGCTATAAAAGAAGAAACATCTTTTATATTATACTGGTTATAAAAATTAACAATCCAATTAAAAGCATCTAAAGTAGGTTGATTTGTCAAACTAACTTTTGTCCCATTATCCGATAGCATTTGGGCACCAAGTTCCCATGCCATTAGTACTGAGGTTTGAACATTTCCATAAGTTGGTATAAATCCCATCTGAGTAAAATTCCCTTTAGAATCTTTCATAGTCAACTTTAATGAATATTCCACAACATCATTCCAAGTTTTAGGAGGTTTTTCTGGATCTAATCCGGCTTTTCTAAATAATTTTTTATTGTAGAAGAATGCATAAGAGTTTGAGTAAAGCGGTAGCGCGTAGATATTATCTTTAAATCGCATTTCTTCCCAAAGTGCAGAAAAGAAAATAGTTGAATCAAACGAATCCCGCTTTATCAAATCATCGAGTGGTGTTAGAGCCAATCTTGTAGCCCATTTTGCTACGGGAGTAACAAGGAAAACTAAATCCGGCGGATCTTCACTTAATATTGATGTAAGAATTTTTTTTTCGTGTTCGTTCCATGGAAGAGGTGTTGACTCCACAATGATATTTGGATGAGTACGGTTAAATTCAGTTACATGAAATGGCAATTCCTTCAATGCACTAACCATCCAGTATTTTAATCTTATTTTACCATCAACTGGAGGTTTGCTATCCGGCATAAACAAGAATAAGCCCATAGCAATTAAAGCAGCCAGACTTAGTACAATGTTAATTAAGTGTTTCATTCTTCTGGATTTAGTTAGTACTTAAATATTTATTTATCTTAACCTCATTTGAACCAGAGTACTGTTTTATAGAAACGTTACATCATCTTCCCGACTTTTAAATCTATTCTACTTTCCATTTTGAATCTCAATCAAATAAGTAAAATGTTCAGCATTATAATAACCGATATTGAATTCTACCGGTCTTCCACCGGGATCGAGTACAAATCTTTTTCTTTTAAGAACCGGAGAACCAACTTTGATCTTTAATTTTTTTGCAATCTTTTCATCGGCAAGTTTTGCACTTATCTCTTCACGGGAAGTAGCAACCACTGTGGCGTACTCTTCTTCCAGCAATTTATAAAGAGGTTTACTAAAATCCTCCTTACCGGATAAACCAACTCTTGGATGAAAATAAGAAATAAAATAAACTATTGGTCCTTCATCTAAACCGCGCAGTCTTTCCATACAAATAACTTCTTTATCATGCGGTATAGAAAAGAATTTTGTTACTGCATCTTCCGGTATTATCCAATTAACATCAATTTCATAAGTTTTAAATGCAATCCCCTTCCCATTCATTTCCTGTGTAAAACTATGCCAGTTGTCTAACCTGGTAACAACATTGTTGGTATTGGATACTCTTGTTCCAATCCCTTTTTTTCTAACAAGAAGTCCTTCATATACCAAATGATTAGTGGCATGTCTAACAGTATTACGGGATATTCCTAATCTTTTTGCAAGCTCAACTTCGTTAGGTAACAATTTACCTTTGCTGTATTCCGGCAGCTCAATCATTTCTCTCAGCATCCTCTCAACTTGAACATGTAGAGGAAGTGCACTTTTATGATTTATTTCTATTACCATAATTCAATAAAAAATTTTAATTGTACATTTATCAATTTATTACTTATTTTCCATGTGCATATGTCCATACATATGGACATGGACAAACTTAACTTGTAAAAATTCTTTTGTCAAGAAAAATTTAATAAATTATTTTATTGCGTTACTTTTATATCAATTGAAAGTAATTATTTGGTCCAGGTTTTTTAAAGCTGTTAGAATAAAAATGGTATAAAATTTTTTCTACAATAAAATTAAATCAATATGAACGACAAAACAGAATTCCAGAATAACGTAGCTTTAATTACCGGAGGAGCCATGGGCATTGGTGGCGCAGTTGCCAGGCTACTTGCTAACAGGGGCGCAAAGATACTTATAGTTGACAGAGCCGAAGAAGCTGCACTCAAAACCATTTCGGAAATCAAAGCAGATGGAAATGATGCGGAATTCTTTAAAGCTGATGTTTCAAATATCCAGGACTGTTCTGATGCTGTTCAGAATGCAATTAATCTTTATGGCAAATTAGACATCCTCTCAAATAATGCAGGTATTCAACGTTATGGAACGGTTGAATCAACACCAGAAGATGAATGGGATGAAGTGATGAACATTAATCTAAAAAGTGTTTTTTATATGTGTAAGTTCGCCATCCCACATCTTAAGAAAACCAAAGGAAGCATAGTTAATATGACTTCCGTACAGGCATTTGCCACACAAAGAAATGTTGCAGCGTACACAACTTCCAAACATGCTTTGATTGGCTTAACAAGAAGTATGGCTATAGATTATGCCCGCGATGGAATACGCGTAAACTGCGTTGCACCCGGCACGGTTGATACACCAATGCTGCATTATGCTGCTTCACTTGATCCTGATCCGGAATCTGTTTATGAAAATTGCAAAAGCATGCACCCTGTTGGAAGAATTGCCAAAGCAGAAGAAGTTGCAGAAGTTGTTGCGTTTCTGGCTTCTGAACGAGCCTCGTTTGTTACAGGTGCCTGTTATCTGGTAGATGGAGGATTGCTTCTTCCTATCGGCGGTGAACCAAAAACATCCAGGGATTAAAAATGAAAATAGTAGATATTAAAGCAACCACAGTAACTGTTCCGCTTGAAGCACCTTTAAGACATGCTAATGGTGCACATTGGGGAAGATTTGTAAGAACTATTGTTGAAGTAATTGCAGATAATGGTTTGATAGGTCTGGGCGAAATGGGCGGAGGCGGCGAGTCAGCCGAAAATACTTTCCGATCATTAAAAAGTTATTTAGTGGGGCACGATCCTCTTCAACTTGAACAGTTGAGATGGAAAATTATGAATCCTGTTGCTTCATTATATAATAACAGATATCAGATACACGCTGCAATTGAATTTGCCTGCATGGATTTAGCAGGAAAATTTCTTGCGATAAGAGCATGTGATTTATTAGGTGGCGCTGTACGAGAAGAAATACCCTTTGCCAGCTATCTTTTCTATCGGTATAAAGACAAAAAATCTGGACTTGGTGGTGAATCTTCGGTTGAGCAAATGGTGAAACATGCAATAGACTTAACTACCAGGTATGGTTTTAAAACTCACAAATTAAAAGGCGGTGTTTTCTCACCTGAACATGATGTAGAAGTTTATAAAGCGATTGCCTCTGAATTTCCTAAAGCTTCATTACGATTAGATCCCAATAGTATCTGGAGTGTTGAAGAATCTATTAAAGTTGGAAAAGCAATTGAGCATTTAAACAATGATTATTTTGAAGATCCAACTTTTGGATTGGAAGGAATGCGACGGGTAAGACAATTTGTAAAGATTCCAACAGCTACAAATACTGTTGTAATTAATTTTGAACAACTTGCCTCAAACATCCGCTCAGAATCTGTTGATGTGATTTTATTAGATACAACATTTTGGGGCGGTTTACGCCAGGCGTATAAAGCAGGACAAGTTTTAGAAACATTTCAGTTTGGTACAAGTGTTCACTCATCCGGTGAGCTTGGAATCCAGCTTGCAACAATGCTTCATTTGGGAGCTTCACTCCCCAACCTTGGATTTGCTGCCGATGCACATTACCATCATTTAACTGATGATATTATAAAAGGTGGAAAGATGAAATATGTTGATGGAAAAATTAAACTTCCAACTTTACCCGGATTAGGAGTAGAACTTGATTATGATAAAATGAAACAATATTCTGAATTGTTCAAAGAACTTGGTGGTTACCAGTATGACAGGGACCCCGGCAGACCAAACTGGTTTACTGTTATGCCGGAAAAAAATTATGCTGATCCAAACATAGAATTAGAGATGTAAAATGAAATTAGACAACAATATTTTTTATACAACTAAGGAACTAATGCCCGGGGTTCCACTTAATATTTATGCTTTGCGGGGAAAAGAATATTCCATCCTAATTGATACCGGAATAAAAAGCATGCGCGACCAGCTTATTTCCTTATGCAACGAAACTAGAAATATCCGGAATGTACTTATCACCCACGTTCATGCAGATCATATTGGATGCAATGTTGCCGTAAAGAAATTAACAGGCGCACAATTTTTTGCGGCTGGGGCAATCGCCTGGATTGAAAATTTGGAAACACATTATCAAGAGTTTTGCATTCCTTCAGAACATCTTCCGGATACACAAGAACAAAGGGAAGAAATTCTTGGTTTGATGGATGGTACTGTTAATGTTGATACTTTAATAACTGAAGGTACAACATTTCGACCTGGAATTGATATCGAATTGGAGACAATTGCTTTACCAGGTCATAAACTGGAAGAAGTTGGATTCTTAAATCATTTAACAGGTGATCTTTTTACCGGTGATATTCTTCTTGCTTTGGCTGCTCCATTCTTTCATGGATTTCAGACTGCCCGCGGATTCAAAAATAGTTTAAATAAAATGAAGCAAATGATTGCTGAAGGTAAAATAAATAGAGTACTTGCAGCACATCATTATCCGCTAAAAAAAGAAAAAGCCTTGGACGCAATTAGAACAACAGAAATATTTCTGAACGATGTTGAGCACGTAGTGATAAAAGAAGCAAATGGAATTGATTTCCCAAGTTTATGGAAAAATGTGTGCAACCGTATGAACAAGCAGCTTGAGTTCAGAGGATTTGCAATGCTCGAAGTTCAGGTGAATGAACTTATTGAAGATGGAATTCTTTACAAAGACAATGAAAAAATTTATAGAAAATGAAAACTCTCCTAATTAAAAATTCTTGTGTTGAAGTAGGAATATTAAAAGAATGTGGTCATCTATTCCCTGTTCGCTTTTTCTTTGATAAAGAAATTATTGAACCAATGCACATTTCTCCCTGGACAAATGAAGAACTCGATCCATCAGTTCCACCAATGCTTCAATATTTACGTGGTGATTTTTTCTGCGCTCCTTTTGGTGATAGTGATTTACTTGTAGATGAATCCCGTGCTCACGGCACATCTGCAAATGATAAATGGGACGATATTCAAACAACCAAATCATCAATCAAACTAAAGCTTTCCAAAAAAATTTCTGGTTCTGAATTAATAAAAGAAATTAATATTAATGACGATGAATCAGTTATATACCAAAAGCATACATTCGTTGGAGGTGATGGCAAAATTCCGGTCGGTCATCACGCAATGTTGAAAATACCCAACAATTGTTTTATTAGCTTTTCAGATTTCGCTTTTGGTGGAACTCCATCACAAGCAGTGGAGACAGATCCAGGACTTGGAAAATCTATCCTAAAATATCCACAGCAATTTTCTGATCTTACTTTGATTCAGAGATCTGACGGGAATCTTATTGATGCATCTGTTTATCCTTTCGATACAAACCACGAAGATCTATTTATGATAATTTCTAAACAAGATATTCCATTCGGATGGTCAGCAGTAAGCTGCCCGGATAAACGTTGGTTATGGTATTCAATTAAGAATAAAAATATTTTGCCAAATACAGTAGTTTGGTTAAGCAATGGTGGAAGATATTATCCTCCATTTTCATCAAGACATAAAAATGTAATTGGTATAGAAGAAACAGCAAGCTTCTTCCATCTTGGGCATAAAGCATCAGTAGAAAAGAATTTCCTTAATGAACGGGGATTTAAAACTTTTATTGAATTGTCGCCAAACAAAGTGATTACAATTCCATATTTATTTGGTGTGGTTAAAATACCCGGTAACTTTGGAAGAGTAAAATCAATTAAAGAGTTTAAAGATGGAATTGAAATAACCGATAACAATCAACTTAAAGTACAAGCTAAAGTAAACTTAAATTTTATCAAGGATAATAAATGAAACTTGGAGCAATTAAAAACAAAGGGGCGGCAGTATGTTTTGATGATGGATATGTTTTATTAAGTAAGTTAGGATTTACCGGCTCACTTGAGCAACTCATATCTGCCGGGACTGATGTGTTAGGTGAAGTAAAAAATAAACTGGCTTTGAATAATGAGTTTATTCCATATAAGAATGAAGATCTTGATGCACCACTTAGAAAGCCCGGTAAGATCGTAGCAATAGGACTTAATTATATTGATCACGCTTCAGAATCAAAAATGGAATTGCCAAAACATCCACTTGTATTCACAAAATTCAATTCTTCAATTACAGGGCCATATGATCCGATAATTATTCCTTCATCAGTTACTGATAAAGTTGATTATGAAGTTGAACTTGCTGTAATAATTGGCAAGCAGGCAAAAAATGTTACAAAAGAAAATGCGCTTCAATATGTTTTTGGTTATACAATTATTAATGATGTTTCTGCACGGGATATTCAATTTGAAGATGGTCAATGGGTTAGAGGAAAATCACTGGATACTTTTTGTCCGATGGGTCCGTATTTAATCACAAAAGATGAAATCAATGATCCACAAAATCTTCAACTTACCTGTGAAGTTAATAATAATATTTTACAGAACGCCTCAACAAAAGATATGATATTCAGCGTGGCTGAACTTATTTCGGTTTTATCAAATTCATTTACATTTGAACCTGGAGATATAATTTCTACCGGTACGCCAAGTGGCGTTGGGTTTATTCGTAAGCCGCCAATTTACCTGCAGAATGGTGATGTTATAATAACAGAAGTTCAACATATTGGAAAATTAATTAATAAGGTAAAAGTATTATGAAACGCCTTGATGGTAAACGTGTAATTGTAACCGGCGGAGCTTCTGGTATTGGGAAAGCAATCGTTAAAATGTTTGTTAATGAAGGCGCTAAAGTGATAGTCGCTGATATCGATCTGAAGTCAGCAAAATTACTAAGTGATGAATTACTTGATCAAGCAAAACCTTTCGAACTAAATGTTACTTCAGCAGAAAATTTTTTATCTCTTATTAATTTCTGTGAAAGAGAATTTGCTGGACTTGATGTATTGGTAAACAATGCGGGGATCGGATTGGCAAGTAAACTTCCCGACACTTTGGAAAGTGATTGGCAGCGTGTAATTGATGTTAACTTAAAAGGAACTTTTCTTGGAATGAAATACGCAATTCCATTAATGAAAAAAACTGGGGGCGGATCAATTATAAATATTTCATCAATCGCTGCTCTGGTCGGATTAGCAGATCGTGCAGTTTACTCCGCCTCCAAAGGCGGTATAATTGCGATGAGCCGTGCCGCTGCTATTGATCATATAAATGATAACATCCGGATTAACTGCATTGCACCAGGTACAGTTGATACACCCTGGATTGAAAGAATAACGCAAACTTATGCAGATCCATCAGCAGCAAAAAAATCTATGATCGAAAGACAACCTCACGGAAGATTAGTTTCTCCCGATGAAATAGCTTCAATGGCTGTATACCTTGCATCAGATGAATCTAAATCTACGATAGGTTCAGTTATGGTTGTTGATGGTGGAGTAACAGCTAAATAAGTTTAACTTTCCACCTTAATACATTTTCCTTGCCATAAATAATTTATCCAAATTACAAATAGTCCCATTAGTCGCTTTACGCCTGCCCACCATAGGTAAATTTGTAGTTAATCGAGGCTTATTCCAACACAAGATTATAACTCAGCAAGCTTCCTTTTAATCCTTTATAACGTTAGGTAGTATATTGTATTTACATATTATCTTTCTAATCATTGGATTAAAATATTTCCCTTATATGTTGGCTGATTCTTGCGCTCAGGATTACTTTGTGAAAGTTCATCAAACCGTTCACAAGCTTTGATTAATTCCAACTTTTGATTACAAGTATCAGTCTCGTTTAGATAATTACGTTGGTCAATTAATAAATTACTATCTTCTGAAAATGATAATATTTTACAAGATAAAGGAGTCTTTGGTGGACATCCTTGCGAAGCCAAAACTGATTTTATATAACTTGTAGCAAAAATACCTTCGAAATAAATAGATATACTGCAATTTCGAGAATTAGAGTTACATATTTGCAATGAAGTATTTATTAGAGATTTAGCAACTAACGTATTCCCGCTACTATCAAAATATTGGTATGATGGTGGATTCCAATCCCTTGGAAAGTTAGAAATTAAAATTGCACTGGATTCATATAGCCTGATTTCTTTAGCTAAGTTACAAAGTTTTGATAAGCTACACACATCATTTAAAAATATTTTCTTTTTAATGTTTTTAATTGTTTGCTCGTATTGTGTTTTATTATTTTTTAAGGTAATCTGTAAAGGAAGACCCCCAACATATAAGATTCTATTTGCTTCGGAGATATTAAAATCGTCAATAATAAATTTTGTTAATGTATCCAAACAGTCAAAGTGAAAAAATTGAAATGAATCCAAGTATAAAAATGATTTAGATAGCATTGGTTGACAAGAAATATCTGAAATAATACATCTTCGATAACTATCCTCAAAAAGAAATAGAACCAAAACAGTTTGCTGTGATTTATCATCATCCAATGTAATTAAAGGTGCTCTAACAAAGGCTGAATGTGTTTCAGCTAAACCTAACTTCTTAAGAGTTGGGATAACAGATGAAGTAACATTATCTGTTAATATAAATGTGCTTTTAATATTTGAAGATAAATTATGCTTTTCTAAAAACTCCATCATTTCTGGATTTAAATCATTCTGTAATTCATTTAAAACTTTATATAGTTTTTCAGAATCACAATTTTTATCGTCTTCCAATACTAATATGCTATGGGTTATTTTTTGCGGATCAATTTGAAAAGGTGAATCTGAAGAAGAAATATTTACAGTTTCCCACAAATGGTTTTCTTTTTTCTTAAAGAAACTTTTAAATAAATTCATAGTAAACCTCCTTCACTACCTAATGATGTGTTTTGTTAAAATACAACACAGCCGAATAAATTATTTAAAGATCTCCGTAAATCTTACTTTTGTAAAATTAAAATTATTTCAAAGCTAATTTCCTCAACACCCAAAATGACGAATCTCTTATTCTCTAATAATGGGTTATCTCAAGGAATTTTATCCTTCACCTCGTTTTTGTAGCAGCGTAAAATTTTAATTAACATATTCAAACAAAAATATTTTTCTCTTTAGACTTCTCCGTACTATTGACTTTTTCCTTTTTTAAGCGGTTAGGTGTTTTTGAAATTGCCTATAATCTTTGCCTGTTATAATATTTCTTACTAGCATAATAATTATTCTTTACTAATATTTTCAGGAGGTAAATCTTCCTTTTCGATTGGCGCGACTTTTTTACTCAACATAAACAACCTAAGTGAGGAAACGAAACCTGCAATTGTAACTCCATAAATTATTAGCGAGTCGGAAAGCATGGCAAGAACGAATAAAAATAATGCTATTGCCAAATATCTACTTGATTGAATAATTAATCCCGTTCGCTGATGTAGAAATAATTTCCCATGTAAACCTCTTCTACTTGCTCTGTATCCAAGCACATTTGTCAGGTGTTGTGTATCAACTATTAATAACATTCCCCAGATAAATCCTATGAAAAATTCCTGTAGTAGGTTTGGCATGAATAATAATGCAACGGGCAGCCCAATACCTGCGATTATTGTAGCTGTAAAATGCCGGAGATTAAATATTTTTAGTTTTGCTACTGATTCCTGTATCGCCGGGTTGCCCTCAATTGTATTTACAGGGTAGCTTTTATAGTGTTTTGAATAATGTTCTTTCCTTTCCTTTTCCTGTACAAGAGTTAGTAAATAATCGCTCCACATTAAGAGTATTGTAATCATGCCAGTAATAAGCGGATTATTCATTAAGAATTTTAATACCATTTTTATGCCTTATATTTATACCATTTTATAAACACATAACGTCGTCCGTCTTGTTTGGCAGGTTATATGTGTTTTTACACTTTAGATAAAATTCTTTTTGCTTTCTCCATTCTATTCATAAATTTTTCAAGATTTGGTAACCCATCGCTTTTTTCTGAATAAACAATATTTTTTTTACACCTTGGTTAAAAAAAAAGAATTGACGCATAACTGCTAGTTGCCAGCAGTGATTTATTTTTCTAACCTTAGTGCCCACTAAACGGTGTCCCGAAAATGCCAACAGCAAGTTCTGCCCAAATGAGGAGGAGTGCTGCCAGAAAAACTACACAGATGGCGATTCGGTACTTTATTTGATTTATCTTCCTCAGAATAAATTCACACATCAGACCAGTGCCGAGTAGTAGGATAGCAGCAACAACAAAATCGAGTACTGTCCAGCTTACCTCATCTGAGAACTGCATCGCTACTAGTGGTATAAATAGTAGAACCACTACAGCTAGCACAATTGCGATAAGTCTTTTGTTCTGCGTAATCATATATTTTTTGCTTTTATTCATTTTCTTCCATTCATAATTCTATATTTTTATTTTAACTAAGCACATAACGACGTGTTATGTTAAAATACAACACAGCCGAATAAATTATTTAAAGATCTCCGTAAATCTTACTTTTGTAAAATTAAAATTATTTCAAAGCTAATTTCCGCAACACCCCAATTGACGAATATTTATACTCAATTAATCGGGTTTTCTCTCGTTATTTTATTCTTCTTCCCATTTTTGTAGCAACTTAAAATTTTAATTTACCTTTGTCAAATAAAAATATTTTTCTCCTTGGACTTCTCCGTTTTATTGATTTTTTTCTTTTTTAAGCGGTTAGCTGGTGGCTCACTTTGCCAAGATTTAATATGGAAGTGCTTTGTATGATACACCTTCTATTAATCCTATCGGATGCTGTATCGTGTTCTTGAAATCAAAGGGAATCGTCTGGTCGCTTCTGCCGTTGTTGGTATTCGTAACATCGAAATGTAAATGTGGTGGACCTCCGCTCCCTGAATTGCCACTCATACCGATGGTGTCGCCCGGTATTACTGCCTGACCTATCTTCACCAAAGCTCCATTTGTTGTTAGATGAACATAGCGCGCATAGGTCGAATCCTCATGAATAACGATGACTACGTTTTCATGACCTGCAGTCTGGTCATAGTCCGAATAACTCTCAAGAATATATACAACATGACCTCTTCGGGCGGTAGTAATAAGTGTTCCGATTGGCATCGCAAAATCCACAGCATAGCGGAATGTACCATTGTGTGAATATGGGTCGTTGAATTCCTGCGAGCATATATATTCCCGCCCGACCGGATAAGGCAAAACATACTTAGCCTCTACCGACAGCACCTCATCGTTTTCAGGAGTGCACGATAGAAAAAGAAAAAAAAGCGCACAGAACATAACAATGGACTTCATAGTGTTTCCTCGAGATAAGTTGTTGAATCTGGATCAGTACTAATTACAAGCCTTCCGTGTTTAACACTGTATGAAAGGCAATATGCAATTCACTTTCTTGGCGCCAACAGCTAACGCCATTGCTGATAAGCGGCGCCCAAGAATAGGGAAGCTATATAAAAAACAACTTTCTATTATAAATTAAAATTTATTTAACAGAACAACTAGTCCCATAATACGCTTTGCGCCTGCCCACCATAGTTAGCCTTGTATCAGGAGGGGCTTATTCCAACACAAGATTATAACTCTGCAAGCTTCTTTATAACGTTATATGTAAATTATTTCCCTTTGTTACCTGCTGTTTGATGTTTTATTTTTTATAAACTCGTATATCTACAATAAACATTAATATATTTTTTATTTTGATTGTAATGAACTTTCAATTCCAAACAAATCATATGGTTTTTTACTAAAATTATCATTAAATAAAAATACTGCGAGAAAAATATATGCAATAAATCCAAAAACAATAAGTATCTGAATCTTGGATGTTTTTTGAACATCTTGTTTTGATTTTACCTCACAAACTTCACCAGGGCAGTGTTGAGCTTTTTCTTTATAAAAAATCGAATAAAATTTACATCCTAAACAAATTCCAAAAGCTGTTTCAAAAAATAAGAATATCAGACAAATCATACAGCCTAGACCAGTTATTGGGCTGTATGCATTCACTACCACTAAATGAATGAATATTATGGATGCCAAAACTATACCTATTATCCAGGCGAATTTTTTTGGTTTTGCACCAACATATTCTGGAGTTTGTTTCCTAACAATCAAACGCCCAATTATTAAGGAAGGAGAAAATTTTGGATTAATAAAAACACGTATTACAATATCTGTAAGAAATATCGTTATAGCATACTTTATCATTAAAAAATCCCCTTTTAGAGCTGCTAACATTATTGAGATAAACATAATTATAAATAGTATCCCTGCTGCAGCCCTTATTTCCCGTTCATTTAGTACAGGAATGTTATAACCTTCAACATCCTCTCCAAATTTTAAAATTTTGTTCATACCCGACTCCTCTTTTTTGTTCATATGTATGACGTATTGATATTTATGTTAGTTACATTAAAGTATTGAGCTTTGAATAAGCATGCATTTTTTTTTCAAAATATATTACCAATAACTAAATGTCTATTTCGAATTCTGGATAATTTCAATTCCTTTTTCCAAAATTCTGTCAATTCCATTTGCTGAATCAGCGGCTGTGGTTAGTACTGGAACATCTGGAAAAATACCAACACCCTCCATTATGCGTTGTTGATCGTCTGCATAATATCTTGTTGATAACCGGTAAGTCCATCCGTTTGGTAATTCCCGATAAATAGGAGCGCCAACTCCACCGCCAGTTGTATCACCAACAATATTAACATGCGGAAAAGTACTCATAGCCATAACAAACATTTCTGCAGAACTTGCAGTGGTACGACTTGTAAGTACAACTACTGGCTTAAGAAATTGGTAAGCTCCTTTCGGATCAATAGTAGAATTTTTCCATGGAGAAAAATCTTGTTTTCCAGGTCCAACCTTCTCGCGAAACTGTGCATACACTCGCGATTTATCTGCGAAACGTCCTGCTACCATTTCGGCATTGATGACGTTACCTCCAGGATTCCATCTAAGATCAATTATGATACCTTTCATGTCTTTCCACTTTGAAAGTATTTCATCTATTACCAAATACCGTTCATCGGTTAATGATAATCCATCTGTCCCACCGCTAAAAGTTGGAATGATCATATAGCCGATGGAAGAATTCTTACAAGTTCTGTATTCAATTATAGAATTTTGTCGGGAACCGCATTGTACATACTTACACGCATTGATTAGTCTCATGCTGGGATAAGAACTAGGAGCCAGGCTTTTCCAGTAAACATCGCCAAATGGAGTATGTAAATCAATATGCATATCGTTAATGCCGCTAACGATGTTCGAGAATAGACTAAAAAGTTGCTGTTCGGTAGTGGATGAAGAAATCTGTGGACGGTACAGAGTATAGACTGAATCCCAATCAATGTGACGTATAGAAAATTGCGCATAATATCGATCAAAGTCATTCCAAAATATTTGGAAATTTTGCTCAGGTGTATTTTGTGGATCTGGTTCTAAAAACATTTTTTCGCAACCGTAAAAACCGAAAAGTAAAAAGAAAATATAAATAGCATTTGTTATCTTCATAGTTTCGCCGTCATACCAATTAAAAATTGATTGTTCAAAACTTTTGAACTGGATAGAGACTCATACTGTTCAAAAGAGTAATATTGAAAACGGTACTGTATGCCAAAGCCAATATAGTTGCTTACATAAATATTATAGGAAATATCTGCCTGAATTTCGAAGAGTTTAGTAAAGCTGATAAAATTGCCTTTTTTAAAAAGCTGCCAAAGAATGCTTTGTTCAAAATTAAGATCATCAAACTTCTCGCTTACGTTTGCATTGTAGCGGTTAGATAATAGTGCATAGGAAATACATGGAATATTAATCTCTACTCTTAAGAAATTATTTGATTCATCTTGAAAAGAAGTCTCTGTTAGAAGGTAAATACCTAGTCCAGTCATTTGCTCTGCGGACGTGTGGCTTTTGTCTTGCATAAAATAGTGGGTTCTAAGATTAAGGATGCTGGTGAGTCTTGAACCTAAAAAACAAGTGGTATTAAAATCCTCAAATGCTTTAACTTGTGTGGCAAATGAATATTCAAAATTCAGATTTAGATTTTTAATATAATGCGATGCTTTAGTTTTGTTGGTAATTGAAGAATTCAGTTCGCTATTGTCATAATAGAATAAGAAAGTATGGCGGTTTGATAAACCACGGAAACGATATGAAAACTCTATCGGAATCTGTGTGCCTCGATAAATAAGTGGTGACATCATCTCATCACGAACGGTATGCAAACTCATTCCAGAGGAAAGGGTAAAGAGATGCTGAGTTTCAAATAATATTTTAGTTGATACCTCTTGGGAAAAGGAATTTGTGTAACCGAAGGCGATACTGATTATTATAACACTTATTATGTTCTTCATTTTATAGTTTTTGGTTTCCCTGTACCAAACATCCAGGCTGCAATAGCTCCAGAAATTGTCATTGCAGTTACGCTGCAAGCATAATCAACAAATACAGTGGATTGAGAAAAAAAGTTGGATGAAGCATATAATCCTAGGTTAACGGTCTGTAGTTCAATTTTCATAGTTATATATCACCGGCATTTTAAATTTCCACTTGTTCCATAATTCATCATTCAGCAATAACTCAGCCATAAAACAACTAACATTTATTCTGCTCGTTTTTCCCGCATCGAAAACAGGACTTTGTTTAGGTGATTCAAAAATTTTATAATCACTTTCTTTCTCCTCATCTATCAAAGTATCAGGTCTTACTGCTGTCCACTCTAATTTAGAATTATTTTCACCTATAGTATTTGAAAGATACTTAGCAACTTCCACATTATCTTTTTGAGGAGGCAGTGCAAAACTTAAAAAAGAAAGAACTATTCTATCTTTCAACGAATATTTCTCATTTAATTTTCTATTTCTATTTGCAGTAGTATTCATAAGAATTACTTTTACTTTATTCTCCTTACTTGCTTCAATTGCTTCACAAATGTTTCTTATGCAATTTGTAACAAGCATCCTAGGTTTTCCAAATATTCCACGGAATGAAATATTGTGTCCAAGACAAGAAATCACAGCATCACAATCATTGATCAAATCCAAATATTTACCTCGTTTAAATTCGTAAACACTTCCAACAACACATTTCAGCAGCTTATTATTCAGATAATTTGTTGATGCTTTATTAATATCGCGCACAACTATTTTTGTTTCAACATTTCTGTTAAGAAGTTGTTGAACAACCAATCGGCCAGTTGCCCCAGTAGCACCGAGAACTAAAACTTTCATAAATATTTCCTCAACAAGTTTCTTCAATATGTTTAACAGTGTTGCCGTTGCTGCACTGTTAATACTGATTTTTCTAAAGACCTGTAATTTTGTAAGTCGCTATTACCATAAGTTCACTCAGAATACTTACTGTAAAAAAATAACCATTATGTTTTAAATCTATCTTGAGTTTATAACTCGCTCTTATAACAATTAGAAGCAAAATTATAAGGATAAATATTCCTACTGTATATGTGCCAAGTTCCATAATTGAAGATACTCTAGCTTCATCTTGTTGACTAAATCCTCCAAAGACAAGAGAAAAAAAACGGAGTACAAATTGAAAGAATAAAACCGGATAGGCATATATTGTTGAATACTTTTCTAATATTAACAGAGAGACCACAGCCAACAATATCGTAAATGCAGGTCCACTAATACTTACATATAAATTATGACTCTCATTTATATAATGCCCCGCTTTGGGCCAAACATAATTTAGACTATAAATCATGTCATTCCCTAAAATCTCACCCACTATCCAGTGTCCAAATTCATGAAAGAGATATGAGAAATAAGCTATGGGAATAAACAATACGTAAAGTCTAACTAATATGTTTTTATCAACAATCATAATTTTATTATTCCTTTATTTATAAAAATATTTTTTACAACAACCTACTTTTTAAAGCTAAACCCAATACTGTAACTTAGGCCGAATCGTTAAAAAGTGCCCGTATTAAGACGCTGTTATAGGCCTTATGTCGCATTAATAATTTTTTTTCCCTCTACCTAGCATCCAGGCTGCAACTGCTCCAGAAATTGTCATTGCAGTTACGCTGCAAGCATAATCAACAAATACAGTTGCTTGAGAAAAAAAGTTGGATGAAGCATATAATCCAAAGTTAACTGAACCCCAAAAGAGTAAGGCAAATACAAATCCATACTTTAAACCAGAAACAAAGGTTTTTGCACCAGACCATTTAATTACTGTTGTTATAAGAAAGCCCATTGCCAATGATGTAACAACCATAGCCCACACTATTAACTGGTCAGGTTGTTTGTGAAGTTGCTTCATGAATTCTTCCGATACAGCAGGATGCGACTGATAGAAGTCTTTTAAAATAAATATATAAGCAGCAGCGTTTAGCAAAAGGTTAATTAATGTGGTAATTAAACCGGATATAAGAAATTTTTTGTTCATATTATATTTTCATTTCCCTTTATTATAAAGAATAAACCCATCAAATAGCATGACAAAACAAAAATGAATATAGACAACATACAATATTGCAATATTAGGTTTTGAGAACCTTGCGGATAAATTATTTGCAGTATTACACGTGTTGCCCATAATAGTACAGATATTGAAATCAAAACTAAATATGTAAATCGATCATGTGTCGCTCTAAATACAATAATTATATTTGCTATTCCTAACAACACAAGAAGTAAAGAGAAAAATATATTTATTGCACGAACAGCAATGATAAGTTCAGTAGCTGAAGGATCAATATAGGAGTACCAATTCCATATACTTGGTATAAAAAAGTGCCAGATTCCAAATCCTATTGAGATAAGACTGGCAACTAATATAAAACCATTTCGAGCTAATAAATTTTTCAGAAGTTTCCTTTAGTTAATCCAATTTCATCTGAATTTTTTTCATTATTAAAATATCATTTTCAAACTTTACTTTTTGAAATTTTTTCATAAATGCAAATAATGTTCCGCATAAGCCGGAAATTAAAACTATTGGAACAAGAATTTTTATTGCGTATGGAATTCCAAAGAAATAATACATCGGAAAAACGACTTCCGTTACAAGTATAACTGCAAAAAAATATGCTATTAAACTGGCTACATATAAAAAAATTTTAATATAACTTCTTTTAAACAATAGTTTTGGTGTTAAAAAAAATAAAGACATATAAAAGATGGGAATTGAACCTAACAATGAAACAATAATTACATCACTGTTATTTTGAACAATTTAAAAAAAACTTTCAAATTCAGAAACTGGCAGCCCGGGTAAAGATGTTGTTACTTGAACCGCCCACTTAAAGTAAAATACAAGTAATGGAATTGTTATCCAGAACAAAATATGTAATCCGATTTTTTTTAACTCTTTCATAAAGTCTCTATTCTTAACCATAATTATATTTTTAATTTTTCATCGAGATTTATTTCAGGACAACCATCTTCTTTTGAACGCAAAAAGTGTTAGTCTTTAAAACATAAAAATAAATCCCGCATGAAAAATTATTAGCATCAAATTCAAACGAATGATTACCCGCATTTAAGTTTCCATTAAAAACATCTTTTACCTCTCTGCCAAGTGTATCGTAAATTTTTAGAGAAACAAATTCACTTTTGGAAATTGCAAATTCGATATTTGTTGTTGGATTAAACGGGTTAGGGTAATTTTGATATAGATTCATACTTTCTGGAAGTTGTTCTCTATCCTCTTCTACACCAACAGGATCGGCAACGACAGTAATACTAAATGTAGCATAAGCGCTTGCATTGGCGGTATCTTTGGCAGTTACTGTTACTCTTTTAGGAAATCCGCCTACTATAGTTGGTATGCCTGAAAATGTTCTTGTTGTTGAATTAAAAGATAACCAATCCGGCAAGGGGTTTCCGTTGCTCAATTTTGCACTTAACGTGAGAGTATTATTCCCATCGTCATCAAAAAATGTGCTGTCTGGTAAAGTATAACTGCATAACTTACCAGCTGGAAATGATTGATCAGGAATCTGATAATTTAAATATGGGACAAAGTTTGTTGCTCTCAAGCAATCAATAATATTATCTATTTTAACCCAATAAGTATAATATGAAGGCATATTTTGTCCTCCAGAGGTGAAGAATAAATATTTTCCATCTTGGGTAACAAATTGTCCATATTCCCATTCATAACCGGGTTTATTTATTGGTGCTCCAAGATTTTTGGGATTTGTCCATCTGCCATTATCCTTTTTAAAACTTAAATAAATATCACCGGCTCCACCTGTAACATTCTTGCTAAAAAAAATATACGATTCATCAGCAGCCATGAAAAAATCATTTTCTTGCATCGAGCTGTTTAATGGTATTCCTAAGTTTTGTAATATAGTATCCTGGTTAACTGTTATCAGCTTGCTTAAATTTCCATCTGTCGGAGAACCTTCGTAGTAAGAAGATGCATAAGAGTTATTTAGATTTGTCCTTTGGAAATAATGTGTACGCAGGTTTTTGGAAAGAAGGCGGACAGGTACACTCCACCCCGAATCAGTTCTTATCGAGAAGTAAGTGTAAAAGACATTATTTTGCATGTATATAATACTATCATTAACTGATAATTTCGGCGCAGTATATCCTTCAAAAACGTTAAAAGGTCCTTGCCATTTATTATCCTGGTATTTAATACATCTTACCCTATAACTAGAAGGTGGATAGGTGTTTAGTTCGCCATAATATATTTCCTTGCCATCAGAGGTGATAGCTATTCTTTCGCAAGCACGATGCCCGCTTGTAACAGGTAAATTAAATATTTTAGGAGTATTTCCAGGAGGAGTTTGCCCTAGGTATAAACTGTCTTCTGGAATAGCTTGAGCAAATATCGAGAATGATGATATAAACAATATTGAAATGACAAATAAAAGTTGCATAATTTTTTTCATAATAGAACTCCATTAAAATTATATGATTTTTTTATAGATGCATTAATTTTCAGCTTACTTAAGTGATAATTAAAACCTTTGCTAAATTAATTAGTGGCAAAGTATGATGTGGTAAAAACCTTGTAAACTGCACCAGGAGTTTGTGAAATGCACTGTTGGATGCTTATGAGAGACTATTTGGAAGGTAAATGTTCTAATACAAATTAGATTTATGAATTAAATCATAAATCTAAACATCAATATTTTTTAGCGATTTAATTTTATTTCTGCTAATTGGCAGGGACTCACCACTTTTTAGAAGAGCACGGTATTTTCCTCCACCAAGCGTTTGGATTGTCTCAATCTTTTCAAGATTAATAATATAGGATTTGTGAATACGACAATAATTGGAAGGTAATAAAGGAACAAGCTGCTTTAGGGGTTTGTCGTAAATAACAATACGCTCATCTTTAAGATGCAGTTCTGCGTAAATATTTGCTGATTTAAAATAACTGACTTCTTCAATAGGGATAACCTTAATTTCAAATCCCTTTTTTACAGAAAGATATTTAATTGAATGTCCAACCAAAGCATGGCTTGATTGTAATCTTCGAAAAGCGGCTTTCAATCTTTCAATATTGTATGGCTTAGGAATAAAATCCAGTACTCCATATTCAAATGCTTCAATTGCTCTATTAGTATTAGCAGAAATAACAATTGTATGAAATGACTGACTTACAACTTGTTTTAGTAAATCAAATCCATCTTTTGCATTTAGATTCAAATCTAAAAGTAAAACATCAATGGGTTTTTCTTTCAGATAAAACATCGCACTGTCCAATGTAGTCTCGATGTGGATAGATGTAATTCCTTTATTCAGAATTTGCTCAACCAGCAATTTTATATCTTCGGCAGTAGGTCTTTCATCTTCAACGATTAATATTCGCATTAACTGTTCCTTATTTCAATTAAAGATTCCCAACCCTGAGCTAATCTATTTGATCTGAATTTCCATCTGTTGGGATAACTTTCTTCTAATCTGCCCTTGATATATTTTGCACCAAAGCCTGTGGAACCTTTAGATTCTTCAGAATTAAATTCTCCATCATTGGTAAGAATATATTTTACACAATCCGGATTTTTTATCGTTTGTAATTTAAAAGTACCGGCGATTTTATTTTCATATCCGTGCGTTAATCCGTTTTCAACAAGAGTATGAAATATCATTGGCGGTATAGTATCCTGTTCATCAATATCTAAAGTTTCCATCTTATAATCAGCACCTTTGCGGTAGCTCATAATTTTAAGATGCGCTCTGCATAAATCAATTTCCTGGCTAATAGGAATTTGCTTTAAAGCAGAAATTTGATTTATCATTCTGAACTCTTCAGCCAGGGCTTCTATAAGTTTGATTGCTGAATTGGAATCTTTTCTGAGCCATACAATTATTGAGGTCAATGTGTTTAATACAAAGTGTGGATTTATATTTTTCTTCAATAATTCATTTTCTAAGCGTGAAGATTTAAGTTGCGCTTCTTTTTCTGCTGTTTCTTTTCTTGCAAACTGCCTTGCTATAGATAAGCTTGTGCAAATAACCATAGTTGTTGCCAATCCCGCAAAAGCAAAATTTAAGAAATATGCTGCCCAGGCTGCTATAATTCCAATAAAAATAATTACGCTTTCTTCCCGCCGTTTGTACAACGCCCACATCGTTATTATGCTGCTAATAATAAGTACAGTAATAGTCATTATGTTAAAGAGGTTTCCGATGTTCGTAAAAAACAAAAAGATGAAAAGAGTTGTTACTATAATAACCACAATAATTTTTTTAGGAAAAGAAAACAGGTAAATGAAAAATGCAGGGAATAGGACAGTAAACAAAACATTAATTGCTTGATAAACATAATATTGCCAGTACACAAAAGTAGTCCGGGTATCTACGAATATTGGAGCCAGCATTGTTACCGAATCCAATATAACAATTAAACAAATTAAGCTAAATAACAGGTGCTCAATTTTTCGTTTCCTTGCGATGTAAAGAAAAAGATTAAAAAGAAATGGAATAAATAAAATGCCTGTTATAAAAAATGCTTGATAATTCCATTGAAATATTTTTTTTACCAAAGAATCATACTTACCAATAATTAAATCGCCATAGAACCATTTCCAGGATGAGTAATTATTATGATTCGATATTCTAAAAACGAGAGTATGCTCACCGCGTGTTACAAGATTAGGAGATAGTGCGAGATTAAAATTGTATGCACCTGCTTTTTCATCTGTTTTAGTAACCCCAATTATTCCATTTTGTGCAATCTTAATTCCATCCCAATAAATTTCATAAGCAGTTACAAAATTTATTGGAAAGAGTCCTAAAACTTCCTTGCCGCTCAATGAATCCTTAATTACAATATTGGTTCTTAAAATCCAGTTGCCTTCAGTGTATCTTACATCATCTATGGTGGGTTTAAATAATTGCCACAATGAATCCGGAAAACTCGGAAGAGAAAGTTTGGGATCTGCGTCTTTAACTATTTGCCAATAATCTAAGAGGGTAGATTTCTTTAAAGATGAAATAATGTTGTGTTGTGGTTCAGTTGCTGTAATTTCAATATTTATTGCTCCAAGAAGAATAATAATAAATCGAAAAGCAGAAAGAAGCTTTATTTTTTTCACAATACTTTATTTAATCTTGATGAAAAAAAATTTAATTACAGGCATAAAATAAGAAACAACTTTTAATTTCTGTAATAAGAGAGATTATTTATCTATGAACCGCTTTAATAACTTTCTAAAATATTAATTATCAAAGTAAAATAATTTACATTAATTAAGTACATCAAAGTTACACTAAAAAACTTTCTCCTGTGTCCCGAGTTAAGAATTGCAAATAAAACACATTTTTATGGTTTTACATTTTCATTTTTTTATTTATTTAGAAAGCTGGGTAAGAACAAAATGAATTTTTAGCCGCCGCATCGATATATATTTGGTTCCGGGTGAGCAAAAGAGCATTGGGTCACCGGGTTTGAAACATTTAATTTCATTTTATCCAGCCACCCGATCTATAGTTGATTCATTTAATTAGAACTTTCTAAACTTATTTAGTCATTCCTTAATAAGTCATTTTTAGATTTGGAGTTGGTAAAACAGACTGCCAAGATCTAAATAATAGTTTTCAAACTCCTTTTCTATTTCCTTCCAAAGTATCTTTTCTGCCAACTGGTATTATGTGTCTTTTGGATTCAACATTTCTTGCAATACTTGGCAACTCTTTTTTTTTGTTTTGTTCTGTTTTTCTTCTTCTATAAACTTTAAACACTTTTTATGGATTGACTAATTAAACTCCTTTTATCTGAGACAATTATTAAAAATACTTGGATTAAAGACAACCATCTTTTTGCCAAATACAGAGACATTCTGCCGCCTCCATGCCTCTGTATTCATCCATTTTCCTCTACACATTTCGTGTCTTATATTTTAGGAGTGCAGTATAAGCCTTTCTTAAAAACAAATCCAACTTTTCTTCCAAATCTATTCCATCAACTTTTTATCGTAATTATTTGATGGGCTTAGGATGTCGGCATTCATTGATATATTAAATAAAAATTATCCCCACTGATTCAAAACTAAATCGGAATAACTAAAAAATCACCCTCCCATTAAAAATAATTTATCTAAATTACAAATAGTCCCATAAGTCGCTTTACGCCTGCCCAACACCGGATTATCATAGTGATGCCGATGGCAAAACTCGGCAAGTTTACCTACCGAAGCTGTTGTTTAGCGTAGGTAGGCTTCGCTTTAATCCTTTATATCGTTATGTGTTCACTTCAAGAATTTGCCCCACTTCTTCTTTAAGTTTTATGAGATCTATTTTTGGCAAATCTATCATATATTTTTCAACTAACGATATTATTTCTTTACCCTTGTTTTCAAACTTGGCTTTTTTAATAAGTTTCTTTAAATGATTTTTGACAAAATCATTCGTTTTATATTTTTTATAATTATCACTATTCAAAGCAGTATCCATAAAAAACATATATTGCGCTTCTGTACAATATGAAACTATATACTTATAAACTGCATCTATAGGATTCCCATCCGATAGCATCATATTGCCCATCAATTCATAAATTGCAGAACATTCATCTAGTTTTTCAATTTTGCTTAATTGTGCATTATATAAAAACCAGATTTCATCTCTTGAAAATAACCTGTCAGAATATTGTAAGATTAATTGATTGAGCTTTTTTCTATAATAAAATGTTTTTTGATTAGATAATTCGGTGACGATTAAATCGTGAAGTCTTTGTTTCCCTTGTTGATTATTTTCTAAGAAATAAATCCTTAGAAAAAGTTCGATTACTTGAATAGATTTGCTGCCAATTTCTAATAAATATTTGAGGCATTGATCTGCAAGCGCATACTCTTTATTTTCTACTTGTTGTAATGCAAAATGTAACAACAACTTTTCAAAATCCCAAAATTTTTGTTTGTACTTGTTTGCCTCATTGATCAATGAAGGAATTGTTTCCATTGGGATTTTTTGGCCTAAGAATATTTCAAAAAGGTCGTCATTTGTGTTGGGACAAAGAATTTTAATACTTTCATAATTTTTTATTTCTTGAGTTAATAGATTACTTGGAATGAAAGAATGCTCCAATTTCACAAATGAAATCTCTTTGAAATAATCACTGCTGTTTTTTGTAGGGGAAGAACCAGTAACAGGAAATGATTGATTAGTTTCTAGCCTTGGGATTTCATTATTTTTTTTGTTAAATATTTTATCAAATAAAGACATAATGGTAACTTCCTTTTTTGACACCTAACGATGTTGCTTTTCACCCGTCCGCCCAGAACAAACAGCTAAGTTTTGTCAACGCAACTTTATTTTATAAATCAGTTTTCTTTTACAAATCAACCTTACACAACAAACTAATTCTGAAAAGCTAAACCCGAATGCCACTCAATATGACCGCATCGAAGACAGCGGTCGCTGTTTAGGCACTTGTTATACGGTATTTCGTTTAAAAACTTATTCATACCCATATTCAGTAGAAATTATTTTTATCATACTGCATTTAGAATTGTCTAATTCAGCAAGTGTGGGGTCAAATAAAACAATATTATATGAACTAGTTAATATATCTTTATCATAACTACTATGATACAACACTCCATCATACTTTTCTTTTTTAATAAGTTCACAGATGAATTGATAAGGTAGGTAATCGACTTCTGGTCTTGCCGATAATTGTGATTGTGAAAATGTTAATCGAATGCAATGGTTTAGACTGGTGATGTAATTATTTTCAGAAATTGGAAATGAATAAATAAAACTTATCATATTAACATTCTTTCTAAGAGAAAATTCACCGATTGTAAGAATATCACTATGCTTTGGTAATACTTCCTTGATGCAAGTATTTACATCCGATGATAAATACAAATATGATATTCCATCAGGATTAGCTCGACCTCTCACGGCTTCCTCTGGCTTTGGATTAAACATTTTATCACTTTGGAACGGAAAATCTTTGTTGTCCTCGTATTTATGTATTCTAGCTCTATAAAAAACACTCCCTTTTATTTTTGTGGTTGAATTTAATTTTATAGCAGCTTTCATTGACTCTACAAATTTTGTATCAACAAAAAATCTATTCTTATATTTAATCTCATCTTCAAACTTGTGATAGTCTTGAAATGCTAAATCATCTATCATTTTACCTACCGTATAACGCCGTGTTTAGTTAAAATACAACACCGTCGAAAAATTTATTTAAAGATCTCCTCTTAATCTTACTTTTGTAAAATTAAAAAATTAATTCAAACTAATTTCTGCAACAACTATAATTACGAATATCTTATCCTCTAATAATCGGGTTATCTCCAGGTATTTTATCCTTCACCTCGTTTTTGATGCAACTTAAAATTTTAATTTACCTTTGTCAAACAAAAATATTTTTCTCTTTTGACTTCTCCGTATTATTGACTTTTTCCTTTTTTAAGCAGTTAGCTGGTGGCTCACTTTGCCAAGATTCAATATGGAAACGCTTTGTATGATACACCTTCTGTTAATCCTATCGGATGCTGTATCGTGTTCTTAAAATCAAAGGGAATCGTCTGGTCGCTTCTGCCGTTGTTGCTATTCGTAACATCAAAATGTAAATGTGGTGGACCTCCGCTCCCTGAATTGCCACTCAAACCGATAGTGTCGCCCAGCATTACTGTCTGACCTATCTTTACAAGAGCTCCATCTGTTGTTAGATGAACATAACGCGCATAAGTCGAGTCCTCATGAATAACTATCACTACGTTTTCATTACCTGCAGTCTGGTCATAATCCGAATAACTCTCAAGAATATATACAACATGACCGTTTCGGGCGGCAGTAATAAGTGTTCCAATTGGCATGGCAAAATCCACAGCATAGCGGAATGTACCATTGTGTGAATATGGGTTGTTGAATCCCAGCAAGCATATATATTCCCGCCCGATTGGATAGGGCAAAACATACTTAGCCTCTACCGACAGGGCTTCATTGATTGCAGGAGACTGATGCTTGCATGATAGAAAAAGAAAAAAAAGCATACAGAACGTAACAATGGATTTCATAGTGTTTTCTCTTTATTAGTTGTTGAATCTGGATCAGTACTAATTACAAGCCTTCCGTGTTTAACATTGTATTAAAGGGAATATGCAATTCACTTACTTGGAGCCAACTACTAACGCCATTGCCGATAAACAGCGCCCAACAGGGAAGCTATGTAAAAAGCAACTTTCCATTATAGATTATCACTATCAACCGACTAAAATTTAATTTTGTAAAAAATAATAAAAATATTCAAACAAAATCTATCATAGTTAAAAATGTATCTCCATTAAATTATGCCGGAAATTAACTTGGCATCAAGGTGTCGCGCTTCTTCTTTATATACGCTCTTTCCACATTTCTTAATAACTCATAAACATCTAATAAGCTTATTAGATGTTTCCGTACCAATGTTGCTACTGTTGAAAATGCTTTCTTTACATTTGCCATTTTCTGTAATACGGTCAATAGTAATTGTGCTATTAGAGTACACCAGACTTGGGTTCTGATCGCATTTTCATTCCTTCCAGTTATCTGTTCTAAATGATGATGCCGGCAAATTCTTCTTATTGAAAAGAGTTGCTTCATCAGTGTTGCTCCATGCGTACCTTGCAGCTAATGGCTTTTTTATTTCTGCTGAACTCAGAATTATTTTATTTCCAACTATTTTAACATTTGCTTTTTTAAATTCCATATTTTCACCGGCAATAAGAAAATTGGAATCACCATTTTTTTCCTTTAACTTTAATCCACCGTCTGCAAAATCGAACGACAAGATTATTTTGTCTTTATTTATTTTAAACGATTTATATAAAGGACCGGAATAAAAAACCTTTTTATAATAATCCTTTGCAAGTGCCCACATAGCAAGCCTTTTCCCTACTTCTTCTTTGTTTCCGGGGTGTACATTTTCAGGGTTACCAATATCCAGGGTTACAACCATTCCAGAATTCTTTGTCGTTTGAGAAAAGAGCTGCGCTTCTCTTAACCTTTGCGATTGTGTCTTATCATCATACTTATATGGTGCAATTTGCACATAGTAAAATGGAAAATTCACCTCCTTCCAATCATCCCTCCAGTTTTTAATCATCTTTGGGAAAAGAACTTTATACATATCTGGCTTATTAGTATTCGATTCCCCCTGGTACCATATTGCACCTTTAATTGAATACGGAATAATCGGTGCAATCATTGCATTGTATAAACTTGTTGGAGTGTAAGCTGAAAGATCAACATCAAGTTTTGGACGAGAAAAATATTTTTCTCCTTTAGCACCAAACACATAAAATTTCATGCTACTGTACTCAGCTACGGGTAAATATTTCCAATTGCCGGCAATTGATATTTCTTTGTCGCCTCCCTTTAAAAATATTTTCATTTTTTCTTTATCACCATAAAATCCACCACCACCTTGATTATCAACTACTCTTACAGCAATTGTAACAATTGTGTCTTTTACTAATTCTTTTGGAATAGTATAAATCCTTTCTGTCTGCCATTGCCCATCTGTTTCATATCCTCCAACCCTCACACCATTTACAAAAGTTACATCCATATCATCAATAGGTCCAAGCCCAATATTTAAATCCTGATTCACAAAGGAATGAGGTATTTCAATTTTCTTTCTGAACCAGACGGCACCATCAAAATTTCCAATCTCGGTTGCTTCCCAACCAACGGGCAAATTCATGTCTTTCCAATTATTATCATCAAATGATGGCAACGAACAAGAATCATCTTTAAAGTCAAGATTCTCCCATTTATGAAGATCATCTTTTGTACTAATATCAATCACCGGATACTGTTCCTGCCATTTACGAAGCTCAATTAATTCTGATTCACTTTCATCTAATTTGCTAAGAAAAGATTTGTATTCTTCAACCTGTCCTAAATATTTTTTACTCATCCACGATTCTACCGCAGTTCCTCCCCAGCTTGCATTAATTAAACCGATAGGAATTTTTAGCTCATTAGCCAACTTTTTACCAAAGAAAAATGCAGTAGCGCTAAACTTTGCTACAACTTCCGGGGAAGATGGCAACCATTCGCCGGTACAATTAAATTCAGGTTGACTTGAATAAGCTCTTACAACAGTAAAAAAATGAATGTTAAGATTTTGTGCATTCTTAATTTCATTTTGCGCTCCAATTATTGTATCTCGAGGGGGCCAGCCTTCCATCGGCATTTCCATATTGGATTGCCCTGAACATAACCAAACTTCGCCAATCAAAACATTTTTAAATACAAAACTTGAATCACCAATTTGAATTTTTATTTTGTATGGACCGCCGGCTTTAGGTGTTTGTATTTTTGCGTTCCAAAAACTATCCGCTTGAACTTTTGTTTTTACAATTTGTCCCCAGCTTGCCTGGATTAAAATATTTTGGTTGGGTGTAGCTTTTCCCCAAAATGGAGCTTTTGATTTTTGCTGAAGAACCATGTTATTAGAAAAAATAGCTGGCATTTCCAAAAACAATTTGTTATCAGTTCCCTTGATATTAATTGCTGAAATTAAAACTAAAGTTAGGATAAGCATTTTCATAATAATTACCTTAGATTTTTGTAAATCATTTTAGTTAGAATAAGTAAGGTCGACTATTCCAATCTTAATTCATTAAATTAAAAAATTTTTAGAAACCCTTCTCCCTTAAGCAGATTATTGAAATAGACACTTACTATTGGATAAAAACAATATTCATTCTACCCGAAAATAAAAACCATCTGTTCGGTTTTCAGTTCTGTTAAATTCTCATAACTATCGCCAACCAACACCTGAATTATACTGCTATCTTTTGCTTGTAGCAAATAAATTTTAATTTCTGTAGTAACCGCCGGCAATGAATCATTGTTGCCCAAAATTAAAAGTAATGTCTAAAAATCTTTAGAAAAAAGTTGGTTTGGACAGAAGCCGTTAAAACAATTAATAACTATCAATCAAACTTATTATTTTTATTTTGCTTTCAAGATTATTAATTACTATTGGCGTTTTTACTTCAATTTTTTTAGGCACACCCGGGAGCAGATCAAAATAATTATCTGTAAAGAATACATCTTCATCATCAACACTCAAATAAACATCCTTTGCAAATTTGTTAGAAGTAACCTCAACTTCATAGCCATTATCTGACTTATCAACTTTAAGTTTTATATCAGCTTTTTCTAATGACAAATCCTTTGGTTGAGTAAAGTATAATAAATTCTCAGCAAGAATTTTAATATCAGATTTGACTGACGTGAAAACTATTGTTCTTGATTCATCATTCTTTCCCAACAATTCTTTCTTGTTAATTTTAAGATAGGATTTACTGTTATTTGCTTCTAAAGTCAAAGGAAAAGTTTTATTGAAAATTTCTATTCCGGAAAAATCCAAAACTTTCACTTGCAGTTCCGCTTGAACTGGTTCAAGTTTATCTGAAACAATATAAAAATCAACCACATCATCCTTAAGGACAGGAGCCACAATAATTTGTTCATAAGCTTTCTTAGAAATATAATGCATTGCCTTCCAGCGTTTGTAATAATCCATACTGCTCCAGGATGCAACAGGCCAACAGTCATCAATCTGCCAGAATAGCGTTCCCATACAATAAGGTCGGCTTCTGCGGTGTGCTTCAATAGCTTGCTTTGTTCCATATGCCTGGAGAACTTGTCCAACATATAAGAATGATTGAAAATCTTTCGGCGTTTTGTAATACATATTCAGGTAATCACGAATTCTCAAATTGCCAATCCCGCTCCGTTGATGCGACGTCATTACGTCTGATTCGATATCCCAGTCTTCCGGTAACGTGTAAGCTTTAATAGTATTAAATTCCGGGAATGACTGGAATCCATATTCACTTACAAACCTTCCAATCTTAAATTGGAAATTCTCAAAGGGTTCTTTTCCATGCCATACACCCCAGTAATGCAAGTCGCCGGATTCCTGTTTGGATGCTCTGCCATAATCAGAGCTTGGTGAAGAAGGCCAGTAGAATCTTGTTCCGTCATATTCTTTTGTAACAGATGGAATGATGTTGAAGAAAAGTTCTTTATAGGTGTCATAGATTTCCTTCTGCTGTTTTTCTGTAAACAGAGGTCTCCATCCCCAATTTGCCCAGGCATCTTCTATTTCATTATTACCAACCCAAAGAGCAATCGATGGATGGTTTCTCAACCTCTTCACATTGTCAATTGCTTCCTGTTTTACATTTTCCAAAAACATTTCATCGCCTGGATACATACTGCACGCAAACATAAAATCCTGCCAGAGTAGAATTCCATATTTGTCGCAAAGATCGTAAAAGATATCATTTTCATAAATGCCGCCTCCCCAAACACGAAGCATATTCATGTTTGCATCAACGGCTGACTTTATAATCTTTTCATATTCAACAGGTGTTACTCGGTTTAGAAAAATATCACTTGGAATGTAATTGGCTCCTTTCATAAAAATTGGGATACCGTTTACCTTAAAGTAGAAACTTCTGCCAATTGAATCCTGATCCTGAACAACTTGAATAGTTCTCAATCCAAATTTTGTATTCATCTCATCAATTGGTTTATCATTTTTTGATAATGAAGTATTGAATTCATAAATGTAGTGTTCGCCCAAACCATTCGGCCACCAGAATTTTGGATTTTCAATTTCGAAGGAAGCAGAAATTTTGTTAATTCCTTTTTTCAGAATTATTGATTTATGAACAAGTTCATTATTATTATTCAAAATTTTTAAGTCAAAGTAATCATCAACATCAGAATTGATTTCCAGGTACGCTGTTAAAGCAGCAACATCTTTAGTTAAACTTTTTTGAACTAACTGAATATCTTTTAAAGAAGCTGAACTCCAAGCCTTTAAAAAGATTGAGCGCCAGATTCCTGATGTAACAAATCTTGGTCCCCAGTCCCAGCCATAATGATACGGCGCCTTGCGAGCGAAAACACTTATTCGCTTACTTCCTAATCCTCCAATTTCACTCTGATCATTAGCCGCAGGTAAATCATAGCCTAATTTTTCAAGCTTAGGCAAATCTCTTTTAATAGGTGAATGAAAATAAATCCTCAACTTATTTTCACCTTCTTTAAGATTTCTTTTACAATCAACTTTCCATTCGCGAAACATATTGTCGGCAATCAGAATTCTTTCTCCATTTAGGAAAACATCGGCATAAGTATCAAGTCCATAAAATTCCAGTACCACATTTTCCTGCTGAATAATATTTTTCCCAAGTTTAAATGTAGACTCATATTCCCAATCGGTTTTATCAATCCATTGCAAATCTTTTTCATTAGTACGGTAGAAAGGATCTTTAATTAAAGAATTGTCGAGCAGATCGGTATGAACACATCCAGGTACCTTTGCGGGATACCATTCATCTTTTCCAACCTGGTGAAATTTCCAATTTTGATTAAGTTCGCGTGTGATTGGTTGAGGTAATAAATTTGTAAAACTGATTACCAACAAAATAAATGCTGAAATAAAAATTTGTTTTATCTTTAAACAGTTCATCTACCCACCGTTAATTTTTCTAAAGAAACATAGCAAACTATTTTTCCAAAATCATTTTTTTTGTTTGAAAAAAATCGCCATATCTTAACTGATAAAAATAGATTCCACTTTATAATTGATAATTGAAAATGAAAAATTATAAAAACCCGGGGCTTTTTCCTCCTTCACTAAAGTAGCTGCTTTACAACCAAGTACATTATAAATTCTTGGGAAACATGGCTGGCATTAGAAAGCTGATAATTGATCATTGTATTTGGATTATCTGATACTGATTTTTTCGACAGCTAATCCTTTACGATAATTTTTTGTAAATGGACCATCCCAGAAAAGAACTGTTTTATTAATTCACTTATGGACTATACGGATGAGGAATTGGTTGTGTGTTATTTCGCGGTTTTCAATTACTTTTAAAGAGAAGTAATGCCTGTCCTCTGTACTCAAATACCAAATACACAAAATATCTTGCTGATTCCATATTTCTATATTATTTCTTTGTTTACATTATACTATGGCACAATGCGATGTAATAATACTTGTGCTTAGAATTCTTAGCGATTTGGGTCTTAATCATACTAATGTAAAATTGGGAACCTGTTACAGGATAATAAAAACCACCAACGCAATCACGTTTTAATCGTATTCTTTATTCGGGAAAATTGTAATATTTTTTCTACTTCAGTTTCTACTTCAGTCAATTTTCTTTAAAATATTAAAGCCTTGTAAATTTTTAAATTACAAGGCTTTAAGAAGCGGGGTCGACGAGACTCGAACTCGCGACCTCCTGCGTGACAGGCAGGCGTTCTAACCAACTGAACTACGACCCCAATTTTTTTATGAACAATTTCTTTCTTCCGAACTCGCGATCTTCCCGTCAAAACGGGACGTTCTAACCAACTGAACTACGACCCCAATTTTTATGAACAATTTCTTTCTTCAGAACTCACGATCTTCCCGCCAATACGGGACGTTCTAACCAACTGAACTACGACCCCAATTTTTATGAACAATTTCTAAAATTCATACGTAAATAACGGAAATATTTTCCTATTTAGCAAGACTCCTTTTGATCTTTCAAAATCCTTCTGTACCAAAACTAACTCCGACTGCTTTAGCTGATAGCAGTGCCTGTGTAGTTGTAGTAACTAATTTCTGTTTTGAAATTGCATCTTCTATTTTCACGCTGGTAACTTCATTTCCCTTCAAAGCAACCATCCTGCCAAATTTTCCTTTGGCTACTAATTCTATTGCGTATGTTCCGAATTTAGTGGAAAGAATTCTATCAAATGGAGTAGGACTTCCGCCTCTTTGAAGATGACCAAGAACCGTTACCCTGGATTCAAGATTTGTATTTTCAGAAATCATCTTTGTAACCAACTCGCCAATGCCACCAAGTTGAATTGGATCAGTTCTTTTAACATCCGTGGCTTTAACAACCATCTGTCCATTTTTTGGTTTTGCTCCTTCAGCAACACAAATAATACTGAATCTTTTCCCCATCATATTTCTTTGAATAACTTTTTGATATACAATATTCCAGGAGAAAGGGAATTCCGGAAGAAGTATTATATCAGCACCACCGGCTAAACCTCCGTTCAATGCAATCCACCCGGCATATCTACCCATTACTTCAACAACAATAACTCTGTGGTGTGAAGAAGCTGTTGTATGTAATCTATCCAACGCTTCAGAAACAACAAATATTGCTGAATCGTGTCCGAAAGTTTGATCGGTAGCTTCAAGATCATTATCAATTGTTTTGGGAACGCCAACTATATTCATTCCCATTGCACTCATTTTATTACAAATGTGCATGGTACCATCACCACCAATAGCCACAAGTGCATCCAAATTCCATCCATGATAAAACTTCAATGCATAATTTGATCGATCAACTATTTTTATTTTTCCATCAACTTCCTCTGGCCAATGAAACGGATCACCTTTATTGGATGAACCTAATATTGTTCCGCCTAAAGATAATATTCCGGAAACATCTTTATTATAAAGTAATCTGGCTCTCCCTTGTACCAATCCTTCAAAACCGTCTTCAATTCCCATAACCTCCATTCCATAATCGTGGGCCGGTTTAGACACACCTCTAATAACAGCATTTAAACCTGGGCAATCTCCACCACCAGTTAAAATTCCAATTCTTTTAATTTTTGTCTTTGTATGCATCACTTCCTCGTAAAAAAAATTTGTTTAAATATAGATTTTTTTGTTATTAAAGTGAACATGTTTATATAAATATGCACGGCATTATTTTAGTCTAAGTATATGGCAGTCATTTTAATTGATTTTCTATACTTAACCGCCTATATTTAGTGACTTAAAAATTGAAAATAACTCATTTATTAACATTTAGAAGTGATATGAAAAAATTCAGATTCAGAATAATAATAATTCTTGGTGCAATTGCGCTAAGTGTTTACCTTCTGCATTACACATATGCAGATTATAGAAACTCCAAATACCTTGAAGAAATAAGACAAAAAACTAAAAAAGAAGTTCTGCAAAAAGATCCGTCAATTGAAAGAAAAAAACTTGATAAACTTGTTGAAGGAAAAATTGACAGCATCCGGATGAGCGATAAATCCTATATTAAGGATAGAGAAAAAAGAATAAAACTTGGGCTCGATTTGCAGGGTGGAATGTACATGGTTATGGAAGTGAACACAGTAAAACTACTGGAAAAATTAGCCCGTGATCCTGATGAAGTTTTTAAACAAGTATTGAAACAAGCGGAGAATGAATCAAAATTAACTGATGCGGATGTTGTATCTCTGTTCACTCAAAAATTAAAGCAAAAAGGAATTCGTCTTAGCCGTTACTTTGGAACTATTAGAGATGATGACGATAAAATTGTTTCTAAGTTGAAAGAACAATCTGAAGACGCTGTAAAACGTGCTCAGGAAATTATTAGAAACAGAGTTGACCAGTATGGTGTTTCCGAGCCGGGCATTACAAGACAAGGATCAAGAAGAATAATTATTGAATTACCGGGTATTGCAAAGGAAGAGGAAGCCAGGCAGTTATTGCAGGGCAGTGCGCTTCTTGAATTCAAACTTGTTAAAGAACCAGAATTCGCAATTTCTATAATGCAAAAAGTTGATGAAGTGCTTGCTGGTAATGTAACTTCTGATTCACTCGCAGCTGATTCGAGCAAATTGGCGAAGGACAAAAAAAATCTTGCTGCAGAAAACTCTAAAGCTAAAACAGATACTTCAAAAAAAGAGTTGTCAAAAGAAGAATTTGCAAAGAAGCATCCTTTCTTTGCAATTGCAATGATAAATCCGCAGGCAAGAACTGCCGAAGCTTATGTAAAAGATGAAGAGCGAGTAAAGCTTGATATGATGTTGAACCGTCCTGAAGTGCTAAAGGTAATGCCGAATAACGTTGAGTTCTTGTATTCTGCAAAACCAATACTCGCTCAAGATGGCTCAAAAATGTATACACTTTTTATGGTAAACAAAACTCCTGAATTAACTGGTGGAGTAATTACAGACGCTCAGGCAAATATCGACCCCCAAACTTCATCACCGATTGTAACGATGCAAATGAATTCTGAAGGTGCAAGAGACTGGGCAAGAATAACCGGTTCAAATATTGGAAAACGAATTGCCATAGTTCTTGATAACGGAGTTTATTCCGCTCCAACAGTTCAGGGTAAAATCCCAAGTGGAAATTCTCAAATTAGCGGTATGCCAAATCTGGAAGAAGCTAAATTAATTGAAATCGTACTTAAAGCAGGCGCTCTTCCCGCACCTGTAAATATTATTGAAGAGCGTACAGTTGGACCATCCTTAGGTGAAGATTCCATTTCTCAGGGATTTAATTCTGCTGTTATTGGTTTCTTAATGGTTGCTTTATTTATGTTTATAATTTACACGAGGGTTGGAATAATAGCTGACATTGCACTTTTCTTTGCAATACTTTTCATCTTCGGATTCCTTGCAGGGTTTAATGCAACTTTAACTTTGCCTGGTATTGCTGGTATTGTATTAACTATGGGTATGGCAGTAGATGCAAACGTATTGATTTATGAAAGAATAAGAGAAGAGCTGGCAGTAGGTAAAACTATGAAAGCCGCCATCGATAGCGGATTTAAGTTTTCATTTGCTACAGTAATCGATTCGCACGTTACAACATTGATTACGGGTATTATCCTTTATCAATTTGGAACCGGACCTGTTCAAGGATTTGCACTCACTCTTATCATTGGAATTTTTACAAGTCTTTTTGGCGCTCTGGTAATTTCCAGAGTTATATTAGATTTTATGGTTGAAAAAGGTTATAAAATAAGTTTAGGATAAATAACACTTTCTTTTAAGGAGAAATTACTTAAATGCGAATATTTGAAGATTTACATGTTGATTTTTTAGGAAAAAGAAAATTTTTCTATATGCTTTCCGGCGGCTTACTTTTGCTGGGATTAATTAATATTATATTCCGTGGTCTTAGCTTCGGCATCGATTTTAAGGGCGGAACTGAAATAGCACTACAATTTGAAAAACCGGTAGACATCAGCCAGTTGCGTAATTTAATTGATAAATTGGAATTGGGTGAGGTTGAAATAAAATCTTTTGGAAGCGATAGAGGAATATTAATTAGAACCGAACTACAGGAAATTCCTAAAAACATATATCCAAAGATTTTAAATAATTTGGAAAGAGTTGTTGACCAAAAATATCCTGGTCTGCCAAGAAAAATAGTTGATTCAACTATTAATTCAATTGTGTATCAGTTTCCTGGCAAGGATACTACTACTGCAATAATAGATGAATTATTTAAAGCTGGATTTCAAACCGGTAAAGTGTCTGAAGATATTACTGGTACTCATATGATTGTCCGTTTTGGTATTTCTGATTGGATTAAAGTGAACCTGAAAGAAAAGTTACCTGATAATTCTTTCCAGGTTCTTAAAGAAGACAAAGTGGGACCAAAAGTTGGAAAGGAATTGAAAACGAATTCTGTAATTGCAGTATTTTTATCTTTACTTGGAATACTTGTTTATCTTGCATTCAGGTTTAAATTCATATTCGCCTTTGGAGCTGTTGTTGCACTTTTCCATGACGTTCTTCTAACTTTAGGTTTATATGCAATATTGTATGGTTTAATTCCCGGACTTAACCTTGATATTACCATAACTGTTATTTCTGCTTTTCTTACTTTGATCGGTTACTCAGTTATGGATACAGTAGTTGTATTTGATAGAGTAAGAGAGTATTTAAAGATCTATAAAACACTTCCTATGGAAGAAGCAATGAACAGGGCAGTAAATAGAACAATGAGCCGTACAATTTTAACTGGCGGAACAACGTTAGTTTCTTGTATTGTACTTTTAATTTTTGGTGGTGAAGTTCTTAGAGCTTTCGCCTTCACTCTAACCTTTGGTATTATTACAGGAACTTATTCTTCGGTATTTGTTGCAAGTGCAATAGTATTGGATTACACAAGAAAGACTGGAAGAAAAATAGAATTTTAATCTTAAAGAATTCAATAAAAAAGCCGTGGCATAAAAATGCTCGCGGCTTTTTTTATATGAGGGAGTAAAGTAAATAAAATATTATTTTGGTTTTGCACCCTTTTCTTTTGCTTTAATAAAATCTATTTGAGATTGGCAAGCTTTTTTGTAGGTAGCATCAGTTAAACCTGCAGTAAAAAATTCCACAGCTTTCTTGTTATCACCCTTATTAAAATAAATCAAGCCCTTATAATAATTTATTGCTCCATCAGTAATCATTTTTTTATAAACAACAACACTGTCTAATGATTTCAACGCATTTTCATATTGTTTCTTTTCAATAAAAGATTTGGCTAATCCCAGATACGCACTTTCTGAACTTCCGTTAGCAATTGATTTATTAAAGTCTTCAATTGATTTATCATATTTCTTCGCTTTATAATCAGCGTTTCCAACCACAATATAAGTTCTTCCAATACCTTCTTTAGCGGCAGCTTTTAAATTTTCATTTTTAGAAACTTCAATTACTTTTTCATAACTTTTAACTGCATTATCATAAGCACCTTTTTTAGTTTGAAGACCAGCAAGAGCAATGTAAGCAAGGTCGAATGAATTATCTGTTTCAGTTGCTTTCTTTAGTACGCTTTCTGCTTCATCTTCTTTATTCATCTTTGATAAAGTTAAACCTTTTTGATAATATGTTCTTGCGTCCTTATCGTTAATTGAAAGAGCCATATTATAATTTTTTATTGCTTCATCAAATTTATTTTCTTTGGATAGTTCGTTTCCTTTATTGAAAAATTCAATCGCTTTAGTATTCTTAACAAAGGCTATTGATTCCTGTGCCTTTTTTTTCATCTCTGCGTTTTGAGACATCTGTAAAACTTTTTCGTAAGTAGCAATTGCATCATCATATTCTTTTAATAATAACTGAGAATTTGCAAGTCTATTATAAGCAGCTTCATTTTTGTTTAACATCAGGCTTGCATTAAAAGCGTCCTTTGCTTCAGCATATTTATTAAGTTTAATCAATGCATCACCTTTTAACATGTAGGTTTTGTAATCTTTAGCAATCTGAAGACTGGAATCAGCATAGGCAACAACTACTTCATATTTTTGATTTTGCAAATTCTGCACGGCATTATTAAAATATGTGGCAGCCTTAGGATCCATTGTTGGAGTGTTTGAAGTATCTTGCTGTGCTATTACAGATGTAATCAGAATCAGCAGAAAAATATTGGCTGTTAAAATTAACTTTTTCATATATTCCTTTTATTATTAGTTGAATAAATTTCTATTGTTAAAATCAAAACTTAGGATTCTATCTTCTAAACGATTTTATTTTTTAGTTAAAAGAATATCCTCCCTCTAAAACTATACTACGAAAGAAATAAAATCAACATTTAAATTGTAGTGATAGTAAAAATTTTATATTTGAATGACTTTAAGAAAATCCCAAAAATCATCAAAATATTTCATTTCCATTCCTTGATGGAAATTTTTAGAAAATAACTCACATTAATTTCCAAAGTCTTCTGAATACTTGTGATTAACCACCGCTCCGAATTATATATTTTTGACTTGTCTTACTTACAGATGAACCTTCATTGCTTTGCTGTGACAAACTCATAAAAATTTCGCTTGTGGCATTATAGTGATGTTTAATCATTTCACCATATTTCATCAAATTCAACTGCTATTTGAATTTTTCAGTTCCTGTATTCTACCTTTAACTCAATATTGCAATAATTGGTTCCACCTGCGGTAGTTTCTTGCTATCAATCAATCTACACTTGCAATTCTTTTATAAATTATCATTCATGTTCTTACTTAATCCTCAGCTAATAGGAAATAATCTAAACATTGTTGTTTCTTGCCCTTCTCGAATTATCAGAAATTTTATACCAATTAACGAGTGCAGGTTCGATAATTAAATCCCAGAAAACATTATTGCCATCAGGCAAACAATATTTTAGCTGCTAACAATCAATAAATTATGGTATGAATTTATTGGGTCATAATTCTATTAAATTTTCTTCAAATAGAAATAAAACGCTCCCAAACTATTCTAAAGGCAAAAGAGATAATTTTGTTTTAATATTCAAATAATTATATTACAAACAAAAATTGATCTACGTGGAGTAATTACTTGAGAATTTTAATTGAATATAGAGTTATTGCCGCTAAATTAAATTTACAGAATTATTCACCGATTCACTCCCCAACCAACTTTCCTTACATCACTTTTCTCTTAGCATTATTTTTTTCATTAGTTATGATGGCTTGCAAGAGCAACCAAAATGAAACTAAAACACTTTTACATTCAGGTGGTACATTTAAGCTATTGTTAAGCGATCCGGTAGAAAGATTGGACCCAATTAACATAATGTATGATTCCGATTGGCATATCTCTGCATTGATTTATGAAGGATTGGTGACATATGGAGAAAAATCAGGTGATATAAAACCGTTGATCGCAGAATCGTGGCAGATATTAAATGAAGGTAAAAGATATATATTTAAAATCCGAAGTGGCATCAAATTTCACAACGATCCATGTTTTATAAATGGAAAAGGAAGAGAATTAAAAATTGAAGATATCATTAAAAATTTTGAGAGGATAGCAGACCCAAAATCTGATAACATTAGCTGGGCACTTTTCCGGGGAAAAATCGAAGGCATCAATGATTTCCATTTAGCTAAAACCAAAACCATAAGTGGAATAAAAATTATTGATGGGGAAAATCTTGAAATAAATTTGACAAAACCTTACGTATCATTTTTATTATGCCTCGCGTCCCCTTCTGCATTTATAGTACCACCAGAAGCAATTGAATATTATGGAAGCGACTTTGAAAAACATCCGGTTGGAACTGGACCTTTCCGGTTAGCATTATGGAAACCGCTTGAAGAAATGCTCTTGGTAAAAAATGAAATTTACTGGGATAAATCAAAAGATGGTCAGCAACTTCCTTTACTTGATGAAATATACGTAAGGTTTTTAGCTAATTCATCAATTGCTCTATCTGATTTTCTTAAGGAAGAAAACTTTTTATACTTAGTGAATGAGAATGTTTTTCAAAAACTAAAATCAGAAAAATATTTTTTTGACAAGTACAATTATGAAAAAATAGATTATGGTTTTAGTCTTCGTTTTTTTGGTTTCTCTCTGGATAAAGGCTCACCACTGGTAAAGGATGTTAACTTTAGAAGAGCATTAGCTGTAAATATTAAATTAGAATCGATAACTATTGATTCGCTAAATAATTTTGTAATAGCCAGAAGCCTGGTTCCTCCAAAAATGTTTGGTGATTCAACTCTTACTTTTGGAAAACACAACTTCAAGTCTTTGGAAGATAGCTCAATTTTTATAGATCAAATTAAAAAATATAAAATAGATATTTTGAGTACAATTTATTCAAAAGAAATTAAATGCCTTGAAAATTCACTTGCTGAATTAGGAGTAAAATATTCAACCAACATTCAAACTTTGAAATATTACGAACAGATTGAAAAAGATCGACCTGATATTTTTCGTGTAGGCATGCTTCCATCTTACCCGGACCCGGAAGAGTACTACAATTTATTTCACTCAAAAAACATCAACAGTGTTAACTTAACGCATTATAATAATCCTGAATATGATAGAGTACTTGAAAAGGCAATGTTCGAACAAAACAAAACAGTAAGGCTGAAATATTTTTTACAATTAGAAGAAATTCTTAAAGAAGATGTTCCTGCTATTTATATATCACACGAAGGACCAAGATATTATCTTTATCCAAAATTTGTTCGCGGATTAAAAATCCAGTATATGATCCCAAATTACAAATGTGTGTGGCTGGAAAGAAAGGATGCCAAAACAAACTAAATTAAAGCACAAAATAATTCTTCTTTTTACAGTTTTTACTTTTACTATTCTTAGTATTGTAATAATTTATTTTTATTTCACAAATAAAAAATACATTCAAGAACAATCCCAATTTGAAATCAAGTCATATTCGAACCAATGTTTTGATGCTATTCAAAAAGAAATTGAATATTCACAATTTGAATTAAACGATTTAACATCACAATTAGAATTTATTGTTAGCGAATCCGGAGGGTTATATAATGATGAAGTTACCAATGTTTTCCAAAAGTTTATTGATTCTTTTCCCTTCAAATATTCTAAGGTTATAGTCTTCAACCAAAATCGTAAGGAATGTATAATTGGGATTCCTACAAGGGTTTTCAGCGGAGAAATTTTAGCGGACATCTCTCAGGCAGATAGTTCTTTTCAAAGAAAAGAATTGCTAAACCTGAAGGAAATAATGGAGAACAATAAAAGCAAGAATATGGTGTTTAATATTGATAATAAAGAATTGAATTTTTTATTAAAAGATTCACATAAAAACAATTTTGTTCTTCTGGCAAAATCCAATATTGATAATTTTATAGAACAAGCTTTAAGTAAAATTAACTTTCCCAACTCAATTTCTGTATTTCTTGCTTCGTATGATGGAGTAGTACTTTTTGCTACTGATAAAAAACTACAGAACCAGCAGGTAAATAATATTATCCCGAATGGGCAATATTCCATAAATAAGTTTACCGCCAATAATGAAAACTATTTCATTGATAATAACAATAGCACTATTAATTGGAAGAATTTTAAGGCGTTGAACTTATTCCTTCAAATCCAAAATGATTACAGCAATGAGATTAACAATCTGAATACTATTTTATTGCGGGTGGTTGGATTCACCATATTTTTTATAGCTATTGTATTAATAGTAATAAGCTATCTTAGCAACCGTTTATCAAATTCATTAAACAGAGTAACAAATGTAGCCAACCTTGTTGCTGCAGGCGACTTTTCACACAAAATAGAAATTGTAAGAAATGATGAAATAGGAATTCTAATTAATTCTTTTAATGAGATGGTAAATAAACTGAAAATAAGCTATTCAGAATTAAATGAACTTAACATTGAACTGGAAAATAAAATTAACGAACTCATTCAGACAAAAGCCGAACTATCCCAAAAACAAAGATTGGCGTTGGTTGGTGAAACTATTTCGAAAATCTCACACGAAATTCAAAATAAAATTAGCGGGATAAACATTTGGGTCCAGAATCTGGAATTCCAATTAAAGAATGACGAGACTTCAATAATTTATTTGAATGAAATAAAAGAAGCCTTAAAATCTTTTCAGGAAAAACTTGTTAACTTTAAAAAATTCTATAGACAGCCGCAACTTAATAAACAGAAGATTGATTTAAATCCATTTGTAGATAATATTTTAGATGGATATTCGCTGGAAATTTCTTCTAAAGAATTAACCATAAAGAAATGTTTTTGCGAAATGATTCCTTTTATATGCGGAGATAAAGAACAACTTGAAGAAGTATTTATCAATCTACTATTAAATGCCTTGTACTTTTCTCCGCAAAAAGGAATTATAGAAATACAAACATTTAAAAATGAAAAGAACATAAGCGTTTCTATTTCCGATAATGGACCTGGAATTAAACAGGACGACCTTGATAAAATCCTTCAACCTTTTTATACAACAAAATTAAGTGGAAGCGGACTTGGACTTACCATTGCCAATAATATAATTACCGCACATAACGGCGCTCTTAAATTTTTCAACAAAGAAAATGGTGGCGCTTGTTTTGAAATAATTCTTCCTTTTACTGATGAGTAATTAAATATTATGATGATGTATAAAGCAAAATTGTCTTTAGTTATAAGAGGTAGTTAAATGAAAATTCTATTAGTTGATGATGACCGATCAATAAGAAAAGGTATAGAAACATTTTTAATTTCAGAAAACCATGTTGTTTCTTGTTATGAAAATGGAAAAGACGCTCTTGAAAAATGTAAACAGGAAAAGTTTGATTTAATTGTTTCAGACATGATGATGCCTGAAATGACTGGTCTCGATTTTCTTATTAACTTAAAGAATGAATCTGACGAAACACCTTTTATTTTAATAACTGCATATGCATCAATTGAGGATGCTGTAACAGCAATGAAGATTGGGGCTGAGGATTATCTTACCAAACCATTAAACCTGCTTGAGTTAAAACTGAAGATTGATAAAATTAAAAGTAAAAGAATTCTGGTTGAAGAAAATATAGAATTAAAAGAAAAGCTGAAAAAGATGGAATTCCCGGATTTAATTGGAAACAGCAAAACTATGATTGATGTGAAAAATAAAATAATAAAAATTGCGGCTGATCCGGATGTGTCTGTTATGATTTATGGTGAAAGCGGAACCGGGAAAGAAATAGTTGCAAGAAATATTCATTATAAAAGCAAAAGAGTTGATAAACCATTTATGGCAATAAATTGTGCTGCTCTTTCAGATGAAATTTTGGAAAGTGAATTATTTGGACACGTTAAAGGTTCTTTTACAAATGCAATAAAAGATAAGATCGGACTTTTTCAAGCTGCTGATAAGGGAACACTGTTTCTTGATGAGGTTAGTCAAATGAGTCCACGACTACAGGCAAAGCTACTACGAGTTTTGCAGGAAAGGAATTTTCAACAAGTTGGAAGCACTCAAACGATAAGCGTTGATGTGAGAATAATCGGCGCTTCAAACAAGGATTTGAAAAAATTGATTGAAGAAGAAAAATTCAGAGAGGACCTATATTACAGATTAAATGTAATTGAAATCTGCCTTCCGACTTTAAGTGAACGAAGCGATGATATACCTTTGTTAATCAATCATTTTCTACAGAAAGAAAATATTCGTATGCAAAAGCAAATTTTCTTTTCACCAGAATCTGTAGAATTATTACAAAAGTATTCCTGGAAAGGAAATGTGAGGGAATTGGAAAATTTTATCAGGATGATGTTTGTTACAACCGAAAAGCAAACGATTGAACCAACTGATTTACCGGAATCCATTTTTTCTGAAGTGCTAATCTCCTCTTTGAAATGGAAAAATCTTTGGCGGCAAAATAATTTTCAAACTGCATTAAATAGCGCCATTGAAAATTTTGAAAGAGAGTTCCTGACTTATCACATAAAAAATAATTGTGGAAATATCTCCAAGACTGCTGAAGCAATTGGATTATCAAGAGTATCTTTGCATAAAAAAATAAGCCAGTACAAACTTATATCTGATGAGAAAAATGGAGCTAACTTCTAATTCAAAACAATTTTTAAAATATCACTGCTGTAAACTAATTCCCATTTTGTAAATATTAGTTTACACTAATTCGTTTATTCATTTTACTCCCAAATTAAGTCAATCAATCTTTCCAATAAACTTGTCGTAAACTTCAATTAACAATCAGGATATTTTCCATACAGAATTTCCTGCCAAATCAATTCAAATAACAAAAAAATTTGCCTTATGGATTTTGGCAGGACGATTGTATGATAATATTAAATTCATTTAATAATTATGACAACAAATTATTTCAACTCTTCCATAACAAAAGATAAACTTGATTCCCTTTTGATAATTGAAAAGGATGAAATTCAGCGAAAAGGATTAATTGTTGCAATGATGGATTCATTTACTGAAATCCGATTAACCAATAATCCGCACGAGGCGATAGCGATTGCAAAGAAACGCAAATTTTCTGTGATAATTTCCGAAGCTGGATTTGATGTGATAAGCGGAAGTGAACTTATAAAAAACTTGTACGCCTGTAATCCGGATTCACTTATAATTGTTATATCCTCATACTTAAATGAAGAAATAAAAACTGAACTTCAAAATGCTGGTGCGCAGTTAGTATTTGACAAACCTATTGACATTCAAACTTTACTCAAAGAAATATTCATCTTCAAGAATAAAATCAAATAGGAGAAAAAATGAAAAGATCAAAACTATTTTTTTTACTGATTATTTTATTACCTCTTACAATTTTTATAACATTAGAAACAGGTTGCAAAAAAGATGAAAGCAATCCTGCTAATTCAACTAACAACGGTAATAATCAAACTGATGCTAATCAGGTAAGAGGTGAGAATTGGCTGCTTGGAACCTGGGAAGGTATTACGCCGGGTGATGCAACTCCACCACTTAACAATAAAAAAGTAAGGATTATTTTTACTGCCGTTAAATTATCAAGTGAAAATAATCCGCAGAGAACGCAAACAAACAGAATTTATGCTTACACTGGAACGATTACCTGGGATGCCGATGGAAATGGACAGTGGACTATGGCAATTAATGCTAATGATTTTCCAGCTGAAACCGGCGGAGGTACAGTTATTTGGGAATGCACCACCTTTAAACCTTCAAATCAATTTACAGAACATATTTCTCTTGGGGCACACGATACTGCAAACACAGCCATAAGACATGGTGTTAGTTTAAACTGGGGTCCAATGATTTCGACTACATCGGCAAGCTATACTTATCTGGATTTTTATGGAGACATTGAAGTGGACAGTGGTTCGAATGAACGAATAGAATTTTCACCTGACAAAATGCTGCGACTAACTAAAAAGTGAAATTAAATAAAACCAATTAAAATTATTAAGGAGAATTGAAAATGAAAAAGTTTTCTGTGATAATAGCTGTTTTAATAATAACTATTTTCCTGCCGGCTCAACAAAAATTTTCTTCAGATTACTTAAAGCATAAGTTGAATCTGAAACATCAGGAAAATATATTGAGAGAAAACTATAATCCATTTGAAATTAAATTAGATTCCTGGATTCCAACAGATCTGCTATCTCAAATGTGGGATAACAATGATTGGCAGAATATGGCTTATACACAATTCTTTTATGATGCAAATGGAAAATTAACCAGCGATTTGAGTCAAAGTTGGGCAGATGGTGCATGGGTTAATAACTCTCGGACCACCTATACTTACGAGGGTAATCTACAATCAATTATGGAATCTGATAATTGGGAGAATGAAACATGGGTTCCTGCCTACAAAACTCAATGGACCTACAATGAAAACAGGAGAGTAACAAACATTTATAACCAGACATGGGTAAATAGTGAATGGGTAACTAATAGTCAGGATACTTATACTTACGACGGTGACAATTGTACTCAATTATTGATGGAAAATTGGGTAAATGGTGCTTGGGAAACTTCTCATAAAACGACTTATGAATATGATGCTGAGGGAAATAATACTGTTTCCATTTCTGAGACTTGGATATTTGGTTTTACAATCACGGGAAAAGAGATTAACACCTTCGATCAGGGTTTACGAATTACATCTCTTCGTCAAAATCTGGCTGGGACAGATTGGATGGATGCTGGTCGAACAACTTATTCATACAACACAAACAGGCAGCAAACACAATTTGTAGGTGAACAGTGGACAGGCTCTGAATGGGTAAATACAATGAATGGTCTATTTACTTATGATGCAAATGGGAATAATACGGAATCATTAACACAGAACTGGGAGAATGGTGCCTGGGTAAACTTTATGAAATTGACATATAATTATCAGCCGTCAACTGATGTAGAGAATAAAGAAATATCAATTAAAGATTTTAGACTATTAAACAATTATCCAAATCCGTTTAATCCTTCAACCAAAATTGGATTTCTAATTCCTGCCAGTCCGGCAGGTGGGTCGGAATTCGGATTTGTTTCATTAAAAGTATTCGATGTTCTTGGAAATGAAATAACCACATTGGTAAATGAAGTAAAACCATCGGGAAAATATCAGGTGGAATTTAACGCTGCAGATTTGCCAAGCGGTATCTATTTCTATAAACTTCAAGCTGGTAATTTTGTTGAAACTAAAAAAATGTTGATGCTTAAATGACATGGTCATTTAAACTGAAATCCCGATTCTGATCGGGGTTACTCCACAAAAAAAAATTTCATATGTCCTTCAGGGTTCGGGGGGAACCTTGAAGGTACTTTTAATAGCTATAACATCTTCATTAAAACAATGGTTATATCATCATTCTGTTCTCTTCGCCCACGGAATTTTTCTATTGACAACATAACTTCATTCATAATTTCTTTTACAGGTTTCGCTTTGTTCATTTTTATTACTTCAGCAAATTCATCCATTCCATAAAGATCGTTATGCTCATTCATCGCTTCGCTAATTCCATCTGAAAAGAAAGTATAAATTTCATTCGGTTGATATTTTAATTCGATTTGCTCAAGAGATTCTTCAAATATTATCCCTTCCTCCAAGCCCAATCCAATACCTTTTGATTGATAAATTTTAACCGCTCCATTAATTACCAACAATGGCGAATGCCCCGCCCGGCAGAATTTAATTGTTTTAGTTTCAGCATCTATTAAAGCAAGGTTAACAGTAATAAACCAATTTCTTTCAATGCTGTCATAAATTCTCTTATTAATTTCCACCAAAACTTCTTTTGGTGAAATATTGTTTTGACAGTACAATTGCACCATCGTTTGTAGTTTGCTCATATAAAGGGATGCGGATAATCCTTTGCCAGAAACATCACCAACAATTACAAAAAGTTTTGTTGGAGATATTTGAATCAGGTCGTAATAATCTCCGCCAACCTGCATTGCAGGAATCATTTTACCGCATAAATCAATCCCGGTAATTTGAGGAATCTGCTTAGGCAGCAATCCTTCCTGAATTTTTCTGGCATTATCCAAATCTCTTTCCATCGTTAACTTTTTAGCTTCAGATTCATATAGCCGTGCATTCTCCAGAGACAAACCGGCTTGATTTGCAGCAGCACAAAGTAGTTCCAAATCCTTTCCCGCAAATTGAGAACCCGATAGTTTTAAACCGAACAACAATAGACCGATCACTTTGGATTTAATAACCATCGGTACAATTGTGTAAATATTTTCCTGGATTAATTGCTCGTAATTATCCGGAAAAATTTCCCTGAATTGAGATTGCTCAATGTAAGTTCGTCCATTAATTTCCAATTTTTCCTGAATAAAATTTGCAAGCTGATTATTTAAATCAGAAATAGTAAGTTCATTTATTGACAAACCAAGATTTCTTCTCAATTCATATTTCAAAGAATTATTTTCTTTAAGCAAAATACCGAAGCGATTAATTCTAAGTGCGCTAATAAATGTTTCCGTCATAGAATCAAGAATATTTTCCAAACCAACAATGCTAACAACATCATTGCTAAATTTTAGAATAACTCTTTGATATGTAAATTGCTCCGGGTAGAATCTTCGAGTTAAAAGATTTTGAAATTTATCCTTGGTTGATTGAAAGATAAACGCAAATATCACAAACGTGAAAACTGCTATTGCGCTTTGATAAGGTGTTCCGATTGCTGAACCGATACCTTGTCCCAATCCATAAGTAACTAAATAGTAAATGACTGCTATAGTTGCTGTGGCGGTTCCATATACAATTGTATTTTTTACAACTACGCTAACATCCATCAATTGATACTTAAAAATTGAGTAACCAAAGGAGATTGGAATTATAGCAACTAAAACAATCGGCATAAAGTACTCCGGAGAGTTAAAGATTGTATCTGCAATAATATTTGCAACCATAGTTGAATATATTAAAGCTACAACTCCAAGAGTATATGCAGCAAGAATTACAATTAAAGGTTTTTTCTCTTCTTTTGTTTTTAATCTATAAAAATTAATGAATAATGAAATCAATCCAATTAAAAGTCCAAGTCCAAGTAATATATTGGTAATTCGTATTACATAGGCATAAAGTAATTGGTCATTCGGAATAAAGACAAAGAACCATCGATATAAATAAGATAAAAGAAACAGAGTAGCGGATGAAATTATGAATGCCTTTTTTAGCCATTTCTTTTCAACAATCTTAAATGGTTTGGGAAAACTCCAGAAAAAATATACGATCATAAATGGTAAAGCAAACCCTGCCATAGACCAGATAATATCAACTGTAAGAACTATCGGCAGATAGCGTACAATTGGATTATCTCCCCAGGGATTTGTTATAAGAACAATTGACATATAAAGAACAAATCCACAACCAATCCGATAAAACAATCTTTGAACTTTACCATCGGGTTTTGCCATAACAACTATAAATCCAACAACCAGCCAAATAAAACCGAGTAGTCCAATTCCAAGATTTCCAAAATTTATTAATTTTTTAATATAGACTTTAGTTTCTATGATCTTTCCATTTTTCTTTATAGTATAATTAGCATACTCACCTTCTTTATGTTTATTTAAAGTAACCTGAGCGACTAAAGCGTTAGGTAATTTTACATTGTCTATTTTTAAAAGTATATCTCCGTTCCTTACACCAGCATTCCAGGTTACGCCGTTAACTTTAACACTATTAAAGAAAATCGTAATGCTATCCTTAGCCATTTTTTTTGGAATCCACAAGCATTCATCATTAGAAACAACTGTAACAACAAAAACAAAATAAAGATTTGCCAGAGCTACAAAAGCCACAAGCGCAGCTAAAAATATTGTAATGGTTTGCCTGTATTTTAATAATATCGTTTTAAGTTTCTTCATAAGTTATTTTACTTTAATGATCATAAGAGTTATATCATCTGACTGTATTGCACCTTCAGTATGTGTTTGAACATCATTCCTGATTTCTAAAAGAATTTTTGCGGCTTCTTCCTGATAAATTTGTTTGCTTAATTTTTCCAGGCGTTCATCCGTAAACTCTTCCATCATTTTATTCATTGCTTCTGTTACACCATCCGTAAAAAGAATTATTGCATCCCCCGATTGCAAACTAATTGTTTCCATTGCATAAGGCTTAAGAGTTTTTAAAATTCCAAGAATCATTCCCCCTTTTGTAAATTTTGAAATATTTCCATTTCTAATTAAAAGTGGTGGATTGTGTCCGGCGTTTACATATGTTAAAGTTATAGCTTCATCATTAAGAATTCCCCAAAAAAATGTAATAAAATTTTCTCCCATCGTATTTTCAGAAACAAGATCGTTGATCAAGCCGGTTGCATCGCTTAGTTCCATTCCGTGTTTGGCAATTATTTTTAAAAAAGCCTGCAGGTTTGCCATAAGCAGTGAAGCAGGTACCCCTTTACCGGAAACATCAGCAATTGCAAACAGAATATTATTATCATCAAGTCTTAGGACATCATAATAATCTCCGCCAACCTGTTTTGATGAAACATTTACAGCCTGTATTTCAAAGTTCTGTAATTTAGGAAGTGATTTGGGAAAAAGATTTTTCTGAATATTTCGGGCAATCTCAAGATCCTTTTCCATTTTTTGTTTTTCAAGAGTTTCTTTAAATAGACGCGCATTCTCAATCGAAATCATAGCAAGGCTGCCGATGGAATAAATATATTCTGAATCAGATTCTGAATATTCAATGTTGTTAATTCTTTTTCCAAGTAAAATTAATCCTTTAGTCTCGCGCTGGATCTGCATTGGAATTAAAAGCTCTACACCAATATTAACTAATTCGCCATATTCTTCTTTCAATTTTTCTTTTCTTAAAGGAGTAATTATTTCGGCTGGATTACAATTTTGAAGTATCGCAGAAAGTAACGGTTGTGGGAATTTGGAATCCAGTATTGTCATACCGTTAGGTTCGCAAACAATAACAGCATAGTTAGAAATTAATAACTGACCTATAATTGAATAGATAAGAAGTTTTACAACCCGCTGTGTTTCCAGTACACCGCTAAACTCTTTGCTAAGTTCAAACAAGGACGAGAGCATGGATACTTTTGAATCCAGGCTGCGATTAGCGGTTTTCAGTTTCTCAAAAATTATTGAATTCTCAATTGCTGTTGCGGCAATATTAATAATCAGGTCTATAAATTCTTTATCATCAGGTGTGTATTCTTTCTTGCTAAGTTTATCACCAAGAAAAATAATTCCCAAAGTTCCCTGTGATGATTTAATGTGTTGGCAAAACTGTAAATTATATTTTTCTTTGAAGTTTGTTAAAACAGGTTTATTGTTTTCAATATCTTCACGATTGATTGAAGGAAATTGTTTAATAACTTCTGCTGTTAATCCTTTAAATGATTTTACCTTCAACTCACCATAATCATCAAATAAAGCAATTACACCTTTTGTTGTATGAAATTTTCCAAAACAGGTTAGCAAAAGATTATTGAGATTGGATTTAAGATCTAAGCTGGAGTTAATAAATTTACCAAAATCTACAAGAGCAGATAAATTTCTTTGTGCACCATCGGTATCAAATAAACTCATAATACACTTTTATGAAAGATATTTTACCAGAACAACTTGATTTTTATTACCTGTGTTCGGATTATACCGGACTTCATCCATCAGCTTCTTCATCAGGTAAATTCCTAATCCGCCAACTTTATGCTGCTGATAATATTTTTTTATATCTGGAACGGGAATTATGCTGGGATTGAAATCTAAACCATAATCAGTTATAGAAACAATCATTTTATTTTCAGCAACTTTAATATTAATAAGAATATCACCTTCAGGTGAGAATTTATAAGCATGTTTAATGATGTTTGTACAGGCTTCATCAACAGCTAAAGCAATTTTATCAACAACCTCTTCAGTAAAACCGGTTTGAGATGCAATTGACTTTGTAAAGTCTCTAATCATTCCAAGGTTATCTGTTGTGCTTTTAACCTTAATTTCTTTTTCAATTGATTTAATATTGTTATTCAAGACTAACTCTTCTCGCTGAACTTTTGAACTGCTTCCTTTTCGTCGTTATAAAATTCATAAAGTAATGGAAAACCAAGCAGATCAAAGATGTTATAAACTTTTGGTGTCATATTGGTAAATTTAATATCGCCTTTATTATCCCGCATTGTTTCTACGTAAGCCATAAAAACACCTAAACCAGCGCTGCTTATATAATTTAAACTTTCAAAATTTACAACTACTCTGTACTTCTGGCTATCAATTAGTTTAGTGAATATATTCTCCAGCTCTGGTGCTGTGTGTGCATCAAGATAGCCTTGTAAGTTGATTATACTTACCTGATCATCTTCGTGCATTTGCACATTAAAGTCTGCCATTAAATCTCTCCCGAGTTTTTATTTTTTAATTTCCATTTGAAAATAACTAAAGTAATATCATCATGCTGCGGACTTCCTTGCGAAAATGTAGTTACTTCCCTCATAATCTGATTTGCAAGTTCATCCAAACTTACTTTACCATTAGTTAGAATTATTTTTTCAAAACGTTCATCACCAAAATCCTCCAGAGATGCATTCTTGGATTCTGTAATACCGTCTGTGAACAATACTAATATATCATTTTCTTTTAATTTAATCTCAACTTCTTCAATTGTATTAACAAAATTTGAAGTGTGGTCGAGCCCTAAACCCATCCCACCCGGTTTATAATGTACAATTTTACTATCCCGCGATAAAAGTAACGGCATATGACCAGCACGGGCAAAAAACATTTTGGAATTTATTAAATCAAAAACACCATAGATTACAGTAATAAAACTTTTTTTCTCAAGGCTAAATCTTAAAATTTCATTTGCTTTAATTAAAACTTCGCGCGGGCTTTCTATCAGTTTAGAAAGTGATTCAAAAATTCCTTTAATCTCTGCCATAATAAATGCGGCAGTAATTCCTTTACCGGATACATCTGCAATAACAAATCCTAATTTATTATCCGGTAGATGAAAGAAATCATAATAGTCACCACCGACTTCAAAAGCCGGAATAAATACGGCGGAAATATCCAGGCAATCAATTTGCGGAGTTTTATCAGGAAGAATTTTATACTGAATTTCCCTTGCAACATCAAGTTCCTTTTCCAAGCGTTCTTTTTCTAATGATTCTTCTAACAATCTTGAGTTCTCAATAGCCAGGGCAGCATATTCTGCAAATGCTCCAATCGATTTCTGGTCATCCTCATCAAACTGATCTTCCGATTTTCTGGCAGCAATAAGGTAACCATCAATTTTATTATGAACTTTTAAGGGAGCAATTGCTAAACATTTAATTGTCGCATTATTATCCGCGGTTTCTTCACCTCTTAAATTGCTTAGTCTAACCGTTTTAACATTTTTTATATTTCTTAAATCATAGTTTGAGGAAAGCTTGCTTACTATTTTATCCGCTTCAACATAACCTATATTTTTTACAGCGCTAACTGTTAACACTCCTTCTGTTTCTGATACCAACCAGGCTGAGTTTGAATTGCACACTTGAATTGTTATATCAGTTACAGTATCAGCTAATTCCTTAAAATCAAAAACCTGGGTAATTAATTTGCTAAGATTTATTAATGATGATGCTTCCTGAGCTTTTCTATCGAATGCTGACGCTGTTGGGAGGTGGAACAAGGTTGTAAAGAAAATTATTCCAAAGAAGATGGTTCCATAAATCATTAAAAGAATTGTAAACTGATGAAGTGATGGCGAAAACTCCAATAATAATTGATTTGAAACATTGCTGGAAGATGCGAGCGCAATATTAACTCCGAAAAGAATTGAAAGTACAGTTGAAATTATTAATAAATAAATTTTCTCCTTCTTAGTAAGGAAAGCAATCCATGGAATTCGGATAGAGTTAATTGATATAAGAAGAATTGTAACTACCATTAGCGCAGGTTGGATATAATCCATGTCTTTTTTTAGAAGAGCAATATTATTAGAAAGCGAAGTAGCTAATAAAAAAATTGCAAGTGTGTTAAAATAAAATTTTGGACTTTTCTTTTGACGAAGGAAAAACAAAGTTTTAAATACTGAGTATATATATGCCAGCGCAGCAATAAATATGAATGAATAAAATGTTGATCCGATAGAGAACATAAAATTTTCGCGGGTCAACCCATCAAAAATTCCCGAAAGAACCGGAGCGAGGACGGACAGCACAAAAAATATTACTGCATTCAGGATTCCTGCATTTAGTATTATAGAAAGCGGCGTGTACTTTTTTGTGTTAATAAATTCAAGCGAATAAATTGATACAAAATAGAAAGTTAAAATAACAAGCGCTTCATTTGGAATTACCCAAAGTACTGAGTTACTATATGGAAAAATTAGTTTGAATAAAAAAAGTACGACAGAAAGTACCAGAGCATTTTCCAGCTTGTAGGTTCTATCGAATTGGAAGAGTTTAAAATTCATTAATACTTTAATTTTTGTTTTAGATTATGCAGGTAAATTTAATTCACTTTATTTTGCTTTTTCGCTTGTTTCAATTCTTTTTTCAATTGCTCCATTTGTTTCTTAAATGCTTTTTTATCAAAATATTTAGATGAAGAATCCCCCACTTCTGCATGAATTGAATTAACAATTGAATCTATTACTTCTGCTGGAATATTGACATTTTTTAATGCTTCCAGCCCAATGGACATGCTTTGTTGAACAATTTCATTCAAATCTGGTAAATCAATATTCAATTCAAAATCCTGAGGTACTTCAGGTGGATTCACTTCAGTAGACGATTCTGGTTCTGTTATCCTCATATTTTTTGTATGCATTTTGAAGTTAAGTTTTTTTAATTCATTTGTAACTTCATTTAAATCAGCAATAGCCAAGGGTAAATCCGGAATTTTAATTTCCGGTATTTCTACATTTGGAACTTGAATTCTGCAAAAATTAGGATCGATTTGCATTGTAAAGTTTTGTTTGTTTTTTTCGTTCTGTAATTTCATCATTTCTTTTTGGAAAGCGATGCGGACTTTAAAGTCATCCTTCATATCTTTCAATGCATTCTTCTTGTCTGCAATTTCTCTTTTTATATTTTCCTCATCCATTTTATAGACTGAACTGAATATGGAATCCGGCGTAACGAAAAAATAATTGCTATCCCGTGCATCCCTGGCTTCGGAAACAAATTTGTTTAATCCAGGATTGTTATAAAAGTTATGGTATAATGGAACTAACTGATTGAATTTTGCACTGTTTGCTTGTGAAGCAAACATAAAAATATCTGCACGGATTGCCTTGTTGAGATTCCAGAGATTAGAATTAATCGCAATTGTATTCTTATCATTTATTAATACTTGTTTCCTGATTTCGTCCTGGTAAGATTCAAGTAATGAATCCAATTTTTGCTTTTGTACATTATTAAATTCGAATGATTTTACAAATTGGTTAAGATTATTCTTTCGTTCTCCATCGGAATTCTTAACAAATTCAAAATATTTATTGCCTTCGGATTCATCCCCAAGTTTTAAATATTGTTTATTGTTTTTATCAAGTGGCAATTCATTATTCATTGCAAAGTTAAAAACGTCGTCGTTCGTAATTGAAGTTCCAACAAAAAGAGGTTTTAGGTTTTGAGAATAGAATTCAACTAAATTATGCTTCTGTTCATCAACAATTTGACTGATATTTTTATTTTTGAAAAAGAATATTAAGGCAATGGTTAAAATGATTAACCCAGCAACAGGAACCCATTGCTTTGCACTTAGGTTCCATCCTGATTTTGTTTTTTCATTTCCCATTATTTACCCTTTCAGTTTCATTACATTCTATTAAACAACTCCCGAACACTTACAAACACAGATAGGAGAGGCACTTCGTTTTGCTAAATTATTAAATCATTAAGTCACCTTACGCAGCATTTTGAACTCTACCCCAAATCCCCTTCTCTTTGAAAGAGAAGGGGACTAAGGAGATGAGTTTTTTGGCTCAAATATCTAAACGATGCGTAACGTGACTCATTAACACTAAAGTGTTAGCAGGAGGTGCAAAGAACATTTTTTGGAATTAAAGTTTAAGTAAACAATTCCCCTTCAAATGGTTGAAGCAGAATTTTAATTGTTTCTCTTGCTCTAAATATCCTGGACTTAATTGTTCCTACTTCACAAAGAAGTTGATCTGCAATTTCTTTATAACTTAATCCATCCATTTCACGCATAACCAGGGGAATTCTAAGTTTTTCCGGTAACTTTTCAATTGCCGCCTGAACTACTTCTTTAATATCAACAGTATCGCTTGGTTTACTATAAACGCCATAATCTTCATCAGAATCTTTTATAGGAACAAAAATGCTTCTTATTTTTATTTTACGCAGATGATCTTTGCACTTATTAACTGTAATTCTATACAGCCAGGTTGTAAACTGAGATTCAAAACGAAAAAGACTCATCTTACTAAAAACGCTAATAAAAACTTCCTGAGAAATATCATCAACAAGTTCTCGGTTACCAACAGTTAAAAAAACCAGGTTTCTAACTTTATCTTTATGTTTCATAACTAAAGTTCTAAACGTAGTTTCATCACCATCCATAAACCGTCTTATCAAATCAAAATCTTCATCAGTACTTGGTGATTGTTGAGGAATTATTTCGTTTCCGTTTTTATTTATAACCATTTGATTAGACGATAAATTGGATTCTTAGTTCCGTTTATTAAATAGATTGTAGAATTTTTAACCGGATACTGGACAATTAGGTCATTTCTAATATTTTATTGGAATAAAAACATTAAAACTGCTACCGAATTAAAAATATATTTTAACCACTCATAAATTAACAATAAATTCTTTTAATTTGCTTGCAAAAAATGACTCATCTAATTAAATTGCAGTAGAAAAATAAAGGAGCATTCATGAAAGTTAAAACTGAAGAGCACTACAATGCTGTTGTAATTGAGCTTAAAGGCAACGTAATGGGAGGCCCAGAAGCTACTGAGCTTAATGAGTTATTGCACAAACTTATTGATGACAACAAAAAAAATCTTATTATCGACCTGGCAGAAGTAAAATTTATGAACAGCTCTGGATTAGGTATGTTAATCAGCGCTTTCACAACAATGAAGAGCGGCGGCGGTAATCTAAAATTAGCAAACGCTACTGATAAGATTCAAAGCCTTCTTTTAATTACAAAGCTTGTAACAATTTTTGAAAACTTTGATTCTGTTGAACAGGCTGTTAAAAGTTACGCTTAATAACTTTAAGAAAAATTTAGCAAAATATTCTTTATAACTCCGAGTAGTTTACTCGGAGTTTTTTATTTTTACCATCCTTTGGAATTGCAATAATTATATTATACAGGAGAATTAAACAAAATGAGTGTGTCAATATTAGTCGGTAGCCAATGGGGCGACGAAGGAAAAGGGAAAGTTGTTGATATCCTTAGTGAAAAATATGAGATTGTTGCCAGGTACCAGGGTGGCGCAAATGCCGGACACACTGTTCAAATTGGTGATAAGCAATATATTCTTCATTTAATTCCCTCTGGTATTTTACGGGAAAATGTTGTTTGTGTAATTGGTAATGGCGTTGTTATAGATCCCAAAGCATTGCTAGAGGAAATTCATCTTCTGGAAAGTAACGGTATAAAAATCCTTGGCAGGTTGTTTATCAGTCACAATGCACATCTTATTATGCCCTACCATAAACTGCTTGATTTAATAAGCGAAAGCGGAACGAATAAAATAGGTACAACAGGAAGAGGAATTGGTCCCTGCTATATTGATAAGTATGCACGAAAAGGAATTAGGATTGTTGATTTGCTGAATAAGCAAGTGCTGGAACAAAAGATAAGAGAAAATTTGAACGAGAAAAATAATCTCCTTAAAAAAGTTTATGAAAAAGAAGGACTTGATGTTGAGGAAATTATAAAAGAATATACTGAGTTTGATAGAATAATTGATCAATATATTAAGGACGTTCCTGTTTTTCTAAACAATTCAATTTCGGAAGGTAAATCGATTTTGCTTGAAGGCGCCCAGGGTGCTTTACTTGATGTTGATCATGGTACATATCCATTTGTAACTTCTTCCAGTCCGACTTCCGGCGGTGCTTGCACTGGAACCGGCATACCACCAAATAAAATAGATGATGTTATTGGAATTGTAAAAGCTTATACCACACGCGTTGGCAATGGTCCCTTCCCTGCCGAACTATTAGACGCTGAAGGAGAAAAACTACGTAAGCTTGGTGCAGAGTACGGCGCAACTACCGGACGCCCAAGGCGCTGCGGTTGGTTCGATGCCTTCCTGGTAAAATATTCTTGTATGATAAATGGAATTGACACCGTTGCAATTACCAAACTTGATGTATTGGGCAGCTTTGATAAAATTAAAGTTTGTATTGGATATGAACTTGATGGAAAAACTTTAAAATCATTCCCAACTGATGTTAGTCAACTTGAAAAAGTTAATCCAATTTATGAAATACTTAATGGCTGGAATACGGATATTTCAAATGCAAGATCTTTAGATGAATTACCTTCCACAACTAAAGACTACCTTAAATTTATGAGTACTGAATGCGGATTTAAAATCAGGATTATTTCCGTTGGACCGAAACGAGACCAGACAATTATACTTGATTAAAAATTGCAGGGTTTTTCAGAATAGTTATTTCCATATTTGGTTAGTGCATCAGCTAATACTAAACCAAGCTAAAAATGAAAATGAGATTAATTACAATTCGGAATTGCATTTACTTATTTTCGCCAGAATCTTTTTATACCTAAAGATTTCATTTAACAAAGGATATTATAAATGAAAATGTTTGGTGGACCAACTTCAATAAATTTGAAAATACTTTTACTCTTCCTGGCTTTTGGAATTGCCATTGGAACATTCTTTTACACTAATTCTTTGGTTGAAAAACTACAAAAAAAAGACAAGCAAATTGTTGAGCTATATGCAAAAGGATTAGAGTACTTAATTAACGCAGAAGATAATTCTTCTAACCTTACATTTGTTTTTGAAAATGTAATTAAGCCAATTGATTTCCCTATCATTTTAACTGATCGTAAAGATGAAATAAACTTGAAGGATAAAACGAGCTACCGGAATTTAGTTATTGACTCAACTTTGTCACCCCCCGAACAATTAAAAATTTTAAAGACAAAAATTAATGAAATGAACGAGATCAATTCACCGATAGTTGTTTCATACAAAGATTCCATCATCTTTGGTAAAATACATTATGGCGACTCTGACCTGATAAAACAACTGCGCAACTATCCATACCTTCAAATTTTTGCAGCGGCAATGTTCATTTTGGCTGGCTATATAAGTTTTAGCAGCATAAAGAAACGGGAGCAAAGTAATATTTGGGTTGGAATGGCAAAGGAAACTGCTCATCAACTTGGTACTCCAATTTCCAGCTTAATGGGCTGGTCCGAGATTTTAAGCTTGAATTATAAAAATCCCGATAAAGTTTTAGATATAACTGAAGAAATAAAAAACGATTTGATCCGCTTAAATAAAATTGCGCAAAGATTTTCTAAGATCGGCTCTAATCCTGAACTGAAAGAAACAAATCTGCAAGAACAGATAAATAAAACGATTAAATATTTCGAACGAAGACTTCCGCAGATTGGTAAGAATGTTTCTCTAACAATTGAAGGATCCGGGAATGTTTATGTCAAATTAAATCCTGAATTGTTTGAATGGGTATTAGAAAATTTAATTAAGAATGCGCTTGATGCAATTGAAGGGAAAAAAGGAGCAATTACTTTTCAAATATTTGAAAAGAACAGAACAATAGAAATAGAAGTTACAGACACGGGAAAAGGAATCGAATTAAAAAGAAGAAAAGATGTCTTTCGTCCGGGATACAGTACAAAGAGAAGAGGCTGGGGATTGGGACTTAGTTTATCTAAAAGAATAATTGAAGGATATCATAAAGGAAAAATTTTCGTTAAGACTTCATCTCCGGAAGGAACAACCTTCAAAATTGTTTTGAAAAAAGTTTAACAACTGAAGTTTGATTTCTGTAAAAATATTTTGTTAAAAATTTTCAATTTCAACAATCTGGTTTCAACTCATTTCCAGCATTCGTGTAATTGGTGTTAAAGCTTTCACCCAGACAGATTCTTCCATTTCAATTTGTGGATTTTTATTTTTCATGCACAAATAAAGTTTTTCAAGTGTGTTCTTTTTCATAAATGGACAATTATTACATGAACAATTTTTTTCCGGTGGAGCAGGAATAAATGTTTTTCCTTTAGTATGGTTTTCCATTTGATGAATTATTCCAGGCTCAGTTGCAACAATATAAGCGGATGATGAATCAGTCTGGACATAATTCAATAACATACTTGTTGAACCGATAAAATCAGCGTATTTTAGGACGGCTTCTTCACACTCCGGATGTGCAATTATTTTAGCTTGTGGATTTTTTATTTTAAGTGATATAATTTTCTTCTCGCTAAAAGTTTCGTGAACTATGCAAGTTCCATCCCATAATGTCATCTCTCTCCCAGTTTTCTTTTTCAAAAATCCACCAAGATTTCTATCCGGTGAAAATAATATTGGTTTATCTGGAGGAATCTGGTTTATTATTTTTTCTGCATTACTGGATGTGCAAATGATGTCACTCAAGGCTTTAACTGCGGCAGTGCAGTTTATATAAGTTATTGCAACATGATCAGGATGTTTTTCTCTAAAGGATTTGAATAGCGGAGCTGGGCAACTATCTGCTAACGAACAACCAGCTTCTAAATCCGGCAGTAATACTAATTTATTCGGATTTAAAATCTTTGCTGTTTCTGCCATAAAATGAACACCTGCAAAAACAATTACATCAGCATTTGTTGCTTTCGCCTTTCTAGCAAGGTCCAGACTATCTCCAATAAAATCAGCAATATCTTGTATTTCAGATTCCTGGTAATAATGTGCAAGAATTACTGCATTCAATTCTTTTTTAAGCGCAAGTATTTCCCTGGTATAATCTATTTCATTATTCATTATAAAATTAGCCATATAAAAATTCTATGTTTACTACTGTATAAATTTAATCAATAATAAGTCTGGGTTTCAAGGGGAAAAATCGTTTAGTTGCTTTTCCTATCTTTTAGAAAAACTTTTATTCTTTTCTCAAAAACAAAATTTTAATTTTTCTTTACATTGATTCCTGCGGAAATAAAAAGAATTTCTATGGCATTTTGTTTGAGTACGTAGTTCCGCTGCTGTGAAGCAGTTGAAAAACATAGTTTCTCATCCCTCCTTTAAATGACAAACTATCTGCCGTGGTTGTGCCCTCTTCCACGGCAGTTTTATTTTTAAATCATAAAGGAAATAATAGGAGAGATTCAATAATTTTTATTTTGAAAGAATCATCTTTAGAATTTTTAATTTTGATCCAGCTTTCGAATTGAATTCCAATTTGCAGAAATATATACCACTTGGATAATTTTGAGCATTCCATTCAATATTATAATGCCCGGGTTCTTCAATTTGTTCCTTCAATAGAGTTACCTGTTCACCTAGAATATTGAAAATTCCTATTTTCACAATTCCGGTTTCGGATAAATTATATTCAATGTTAGTGGTTGGATTAAACGGATTTGGATAATTTTGTTCTAATATAAAACCATTTGGAAAATTGTTACCAGTAACTTCAACTTGGCTGCTGTATTTATATTTACCGTCATTATCAATTTGTTTTAAGCGATAAATATAATTTCCGCTTGAAACTGTTCTATCAATATAAGAATATTCTTTAGGCGAGTTGCTGTTTCCATTTCCATTTATAAAACCCAAAGTACTCCACTCTTCACTCTTCATTCTTCGTTCTACATTAAACCCATAGTTGTTCACTTCAGTTGCTGTTTTCCAACTCAGTTTTACTTCTTTACCAATTAGGTTTGCTGTAAAGGAAGTAAGCTCAACAGGAAGTAAAGAACCGTCTGATTTTAAATTAGTTGCATAAATATCGTAGGTAGCAATGTTTCTATAATCATTCCAGCAAATAATAGCACCTTCACTTCCATTGCTTATTAAAACCTGATCTGATTGTGATCTAATTGCCCCACATATTAATTTTCCATTTGAAGTCCAACCGGAATGAACAGAACCACCAGCATCCATACGTTGGGCATAAATATCCTGGTCTGAACCACGTTGATCGAGCCAGGAAATAATTGCACCACCAATTCCGTCACTAATTATTTCAGGATTATTTTGGTGCACTAAGGCATTACATACTACATTACCACCTGTTGACCAACCGCTTGGAAAAGTACCGCTTCCGTTAATACGCTGCGCATAAATATCATTATTACTTTCACCCTGAAACCATGTTACAAAAACTCCGCCGCTCCCATCACTTGCAATTTTGGGTAGACACAAATCTTGTATCATTGAAACTGATATTCCTTTAGGCCATCCAGTAACTACTGCACCGCTTCCATCAAAATGCGTAGCAGAAACTGAAACATAACTAACATATGACGAATTTTCCCACGTAAAAAAAGCGCCTCCGCTTCCGTCACTTATTAATTGTGGATGTCTTTCGTTAAATCCATCCGCATCATTACACACAGCAACACCATCGGTTGTCCATAATGTACTGCCGGTTGAATTTATACGCTGTGCATAAACATCATGCTTGGTGCCAGATCTATAATCCTCCCAGCAAATAATAGCGCCTCCGTAACCATCGCTGGTTATTTTGGGATAGATTTGATCTCTAGAAGCTCCGCATATTTGAATGCCAACATTTACACCTAAAGTTAACCATTGGGGAACTCCAGCCCCATCAATTCTTTGAGCATAGATATTGTTAGTCGAAGATTCATCCCGTGAATCATACCATGTTATAATAGCGCCATGATTTCCATCTGTCGTTATAACGGGAGACCAATGTGAACCGATATCACCTACAAAAACTATATTACCGCCTGCTGTCCATTTAATAATTCCATTGGCATCTATCCTTTGCGCATAAATGTCTGTATAACTTCCTCTTCGAAAATCTACCCATGTTACTATTGCGCCACCACTGCCATCACTTACAACAGCAGCCTGAGTTTGAACACCTGTTGCAGTGCAAACAGCAATTCCATTTAATGCCCATTTTACAACACCGCTTGCATCAATTCGTTGTGCATAAATATCCCGTCCAGTAGTGCTTGTATTACGTTCATCAAACCAAACAATAATAACTCCTCCGCTGCCATCGCTGCAAATACAAGGAGGATATCCATTATCTTTACCCCAAGCTCCAACACAAACCGGATTATTTACTAAAGGATCCGGTGACCATTGAGAATAAGTGATAGATAAGAAAGGAATTGATAAAATAAGGAAGACGAACAATATTAGTAGTTTTTTCATAACCGCCTCTGAAGTAACTTATAGAAAAAGAAAAATATATTAAAAAGATATTGTTCGTAATAAAAAGGATATTAAACGGATGTAATTTTATATAAATCGGAGAGTAATGTCAATAATTAAATCGATAGTTTTTAATGCTTGTGATTATCAATACCAGATTGGTTTGGGATTTAAATTTAGGATTATTGTATTCTGTAAAACACTCAGTATTAAGTCCTAAATTTCACATACCTAATTACTAATTTCAAAATTGATAATTGGCATTTGGAAATTGTTTATTATCTGTCCTTTGTATTTTGGAATTTCAATTAAAGATTATTTCTCCATCAAAAACTGTCATTTCAACTTTCACAGTTTTTATCATAACCGGATCGATTGTTAGAATATCTTTATTAAGAATTACGAAATCTGCCAGTTTACCAACTTCAATACTGCCTTTAATTTTTTCTTCGAATGACGCATAAGCATTGTTTATTGTATAGCATTTAATTGCATCTTCAATAGAAATTTTTTGCTCAGGTATCCATCCACCGGGATTTTTATCATCCAAAGTTCTTCTGGTAACGGCAGCATAAATTCCAAGTATTGCATTAAGCGGCGCAACTGACCAATCACTGCCAAAACATAATTTTACTCCGGCATTAAGAAAGGATTTAAACGGATAAATATCTTTCAATCTTTCTTTGCCAATTCTTTTTTCTGCCCAGCAGCCATCATCTATTGCATGGTAAGGTTGAACCGAAGCGATTACCCCAAGTTTTGCAAACCGATCAACATCAGTCCGTATTACATGCTGAGCATGCTCAATTCTAAATCTTCTATCCCAAACTGGATTAATCTTTTCAATTTCTTCAAACATATCAAGCATCAACGAGTTTGCGCTATCACCAATTGCATGAATACAAAGCTGAAGTTTATTCTTATCAGCATTTATGGACCATTTTTTTAAGCTGCCATCTGTAACAATTTCCATCGCTAAACCATTCGTGGTTTTATCCTGAACATATGGCTCAAAAAATAAAGCTGTGCTGGAACCAAGCGAACCATCTGCAAAAGCTTTAAGCGAACCTAATTTTAATTTGTTGCTGCCAAATCCATATTGTATTCCAAGGTTGCTAAGATTTTCATTATCATAAACAGGAAGCCGGGTATAGATGCGGCAGGTTAGTTTGTTTTCACGTTCAAACTTTTGATAAGTTCTCAGATCATTTTGATAAGTAATATCCTGTACCGAAGTGAATCCATTTTTCTTTGCTTCATCAAGCGCTGCAGTTAAAGCTGCTTCGTATTCCTTTTCTGAAGGGGTCGGAACCAAACCATAAACCAGGTTCATTGCATTATCTTTCAGCATACCAGTTGGCTCACCCGTTTTTAAATCTTTTACAATCACTCCACCATCAGGATTCGGAGTATCTTTTGTAATTCCAGCAAGTTTAAGTGCACAGGAATTTGCTAATCCCATATGTCCGTCAAATCGGTTTACAAAGATTGGTGTAGTGGGAGAAAAATCATCAATCCATTCTTTTGCAGGAAGTTCTTTTACTTCCCAGGCTTCGTGGTCCCAATCGCCTCCGGTTATCCATTTGGATTTATTTTTAGAAACGTAATCTTTAAGAATAGCTTTAAACTCTTTTGTTGATTTTGCTTTCCGTAAATCAATCCCCAACAATTGAAATCCACCGCTTAGAAAGTGAACATGGTTATCAATAAAACCCGGAAGCATTAATCTTCCATTAAGATCAGTTACCTGTGTATGTTTATCAATCAGAGTTTTAGCTTCTGCATTGCTGCCAACAAAAATTATTTTATTGCCATCCGTTACAACTGCTTCAGCAATCGGTTGTTGATTATTAACCGTATAAATTTTTCCATTGATGAATGCTTTTTTTGTGGTTTGCGAAGTTAGATTTGTATTCATAACTATTCCAATCAATATTATGATGATTAATGATTTCATTTTTATTCCTGTGGAAATTCTTTTCCGCAAAATACGAAAAGAAATAATTTCTAGTGAGGTGTTTTTCAAAAAGATTTCTAAATCTTTATCTTTGAATCGGAAAAGTAAAGTGTTTTGATCGCTTAATAGGTAATTGAAAATTTGAGGGAAATGAATTGTTTGATTGTTTAATTGCTAAATTACTGTAAAAATTTAACCATAAAACAATTTTTCAGATTCATTAACTATTTTGAAATTGCTTGATTATTAAACAAAGGAATTAAACATAAATGACAAAAGTAAAAGTGCATCGTCCATCGTGGGATAATTATTTTTTAAAACTTGCTATGTTAGTTTCAGAACGTTCAACCTGCCCGCGTATGCACTGCGGTTGCGTGCTTGTAAGAGACAAACAAATTTTATCAACTGGTTACAATGGCTCAATCCCAGGTGATGTTCATTGTGAAGATGAAGGTTGTCTAATCGTTGATAATCACTGTGTTAGAACTATCCACGCAGAAATGAATGCAATCCTTCAATGTTCCACTAATGGAACAAGTACAATTGGTGCAACCGCATACATAACAAATATGCCTTGTACTAATTGCTCTAAAGCTTTAATTGGTGCACAGGTTAGAGAGATAGTGATTTTTTCCGACTATCACGATACCATGGCAGAAGATTTTTTCAGGAAAGCAGGCGTTGCAATTAAACGACTTGAAATGCCTTCAATTACAATAAATTACGATTTGAAAAGTTATTCATCTGCAAAGAAAACGGTTAGGAGTAAGTAGGAAAGTAGAAATGGGAAGGGGAAAGGAGCAAGGTTAGGCAGATTAGGGTTAAAATAAATCCAAAAACAGGATTCTGAATACATTCTTATGGCTCCTTTCTTCTTTTAAAAAGAAAAGTTTTATATTTGTAAAAAAAGTTAGCATAATGCCGTATAAAGAATTATTAAAAAAGTACAATAATCCAAAAAATTTCTTTAACCGGGACCTTAGCTGGTTGGAATTTAACAGAAGAGTTTTGGAAGAAGCGCTTAACCCAGAATTGCCGCTTCTTGATAAGATAAAATTTCTTTCAATCTTTAGCTCCAACCTGGATGAATTTTATATGATCAGAGTTTCTGGTTTAAAAGATCAGGTTGCTGCAAAAGTTAGCGAACCAACTATCGATGGACTTACTCCAAAGGAGTTGCTCAAAAAGATTGAAAAGGAAGTTCAGGAAATGCTTAAAACAGTAATGGACTTCTGGAAGGATGAAATTTTACCTGCCCTTAAAAGGAATAATATTCTTATAGTTGAAGCAGATGAACTTTTAGAAAATGAATTAACTTTATTAGATGAGTATTTTAAGAAAGAAATTTATCCGGTATTAACTCCCTTAGCGTTCGATCCAGGCAGACCATTCCCATATATATCGAACCTTAGTTTAAGTCTTGCAGTATTAGTTAAAAAACCAACAGGTGAAAAACATTTTGCCCGCGTTAAAGTTCCAAGCATATTGCCAAGGTTGATGCCAGTAAATGATATCGTTAATCCCAATAAAAAGAAAAGCAATGGGAATGAAGCAATAAGATTAATTTGGTTGGGAAGCGTGATAAAAAGAAATCTTAACCTGCTTTTTCCGGGAATGGAAATTCTTGAAGCACATCGATTTAGAATTACACGAGATACTGACCTTGAATTGCAGGAAGATGAAGCCGATGATTTATTGCAGGTGATTGAAGAAACAATTAAACAACGCCGGTTCGGTTCTGTCGTTCGTCTTGAAGTTGAAAACGCCATGCCTGAGTTTATGATCGATACTTTGATTGAAAACATGCAAATTACCCGCGATGATGTTGATATTGTTGATGGACCCATTGGGTTAAGTTATGTTTTGATGCTTTATGACCTTCCCTTTCACGATCTTAAAGAAAAAGTACATTACCCAGTTATCCCCCACATTTTTGAGGAAGCAGAAAATATTTTTAGTTTGATTCGTCAACGGGATATTCTTATTCATCATCCGTATCATTCATTTAATCCCGTAATTGATTTTATTAAAGCAGCAACCAAAGATCCTGATGTTATAGCAATTAAACAGACTTTGTATAGAGTTGGATCAAATTCCCCAATTATCGAATCCCTGATTGAAGCAGCAGAATTAGGAAAGCAGGTTGCGGTACTTGTGGAATTGAAAGCAAGATTCGATGAAGAAAATAATATTTATTGGGCAAGAGAACTTGAAAAAGTTGGTGTTCATGTAGTTTATGGTTTACTTGGGTTAAAAACACATGCCAAAATGACTCTGGTAGTTCGCAAGGAATTTGACGGGCTTAAAAGATATGTTCATCTTGGTACAGGAAATTATAACTCTTCAACTGCAAAGATTTATACAGATTTAGGTTTGTTTACAGATGATGAAGATATCTGCTCGGATGTTTCTGAAATTTTCAACTTCCTAACTGGTTATTCCGGACAAAAAGATTTTAAGAAATTAATTGTTGCTCCTATAAATATGAAAGAGAGATTTCTGAAATTAATTTATCGAGAAATTGAAAATGTAAAAGCTGGGGGCAAGGGTCACCTTATATTTAAAATGAATTCACTTGTTGATCCAGAATTAATCTCCGCCATATACGAGGCATCGAATAGTGGTGTTAAAATAGAAATGATTGTTAGAGGAATTTGTTGTTTAATCCCCGGAGTTGAAGGACTAAGTGAAAACATACAAGTGATAAGTATTGTTGGCAGATATTTGGAACACAGCCGCGTTTATTACTTTTACAATAATGGAAGTGAAGATATTTATTTAAGCAGTGCTGATTTAATGCAGCGCAATCTTGAAAGAAGAGTTGAAATTTGTTTCCCGATAGAAGATGAGCATATAAAACATACTATCATCCGTACGTTGTTGAATGCTTCATTTAAAGATAATGTTAAAGCACGTATACTGCTCCCGAATGGAAAGTATGTTCATAAAATTCCTGAGAATGGAGCAAAGAAAATTAACTCTCAGGAGTGGTTGATGAATTATGCGATAAAGGAGAACAGTAAAAAACTAAAACAAAATATTTAGAACCGCAAAATATTGATGTTAAATTTTGTGAACCTCTCTAATTAAATCAATGTTATAAAATCAAATTCAAGTTTTTAGAAATGAAGTTTTTGGAGGAACGATGCCTGAATTGTCAAATGAAAATATTTTGAATTCATTAAGAAAAGTAGATGACCCGGATCTTCGCAAAGATCTGGTAACACTTGGAATGATCAAAGATATTAAAATTAATGGAAATGATGTTTCCTTAACGGTAGAACTTACAACCCCAGCCTGTCCACTTAAAGATAAAATAAAGAGTGATTGCATTGAAGCAATTAAAAATGATATCCCAACCGTTGGCAATATTTCTATTGAAATGTCATCAAATGTGGGAACACACAATGACGATAGAAAATCTGTTATTCTGCCCAATGTTAAAAATACAATTGCTATTGCAAGCGGTAAAGGTGGAGTTGGAAAAAGCACAGTTGCAGTTAATCTTGCCGTAGCACTTGCAAAAGATGGCGCTAAAGTTGGCTTACTGGATGCAGATATTTATGGTCCAAGTATTCCAATAATGCTTGGGATAAATGAAAGACCCAAAGTAATCCAGGAAAATGGAGGTGTTAGAATAATTCCTCTTGAAAAATATGGTTTAAAAATCATGTCAATCGGCTTTCTGATTGATGAGCAAACCCCGGTAATTTGGCGCGGTCCAATGGCAAGTGGCGCAGTAAAACAATTTATGTCCGATGTAGATTGGGGCGAACTTGATTACCTTATTTTCGATTTGCCTCCAGGTACCGGCGATATACAACTTACACTGGTTCAAACTATTCCACTAACCGGTGCAGTTATAGTAACCACACCGCAGGAAGTATCCCTGGTAGATGCACGAAAAGGACTGTTAATGTTCGGAAGAGTTAATGTTCCTGTGTTTGGTATTGTGGAAAATATGAGTTATTTTTTAGCGCCTGATACTGGAATTCGGTATGATATTTTTGGCACCGGTGGCGGTTCAAAACTTGCACTTGAGAATAAAATTGAATTCCTTGGTGGAATTCCAATAGATCCGAGAATTAGAATCGGTGGTGATAAAGGTGTTCCAATTGTATATGATTTACCCGATACTGAGTATTCGCAGATAATTCAAAAAATTTCCAGGGATTTGGCAGCCCAAATTAGTATTAATTTAATCTCACGGGCTTCAAAAAAAGTAGAGATTTTACTTGGTGAAGAGAAATAAGCATTAAATTATCGAGAATCCTTTATGGAAGAAAAAGTATTAAAGGCTTTGGAATCAATACGTCCTTATTTGCAGGCTGATGGCGGAGATGTTGAATTAATCAGAGTAACACCGGAAGGAATAGTTGAAGTTAAATTAACAGGTGCATGCGGGCATTGCCCAATGTCTCAAATGACATTACGGGCTGGAGTTGAACGAGCATTGATCCGCGAAGTGCCTGGTATAAGACGCGTTGAAGCTGTGAACGGTTAGTAATGTTTTCTATTGCAAAATAAGCAATTTAAGTGATGATTTTGTTTGTTTATTATTCAAGAGTTTTACTCTTCATAAATTAAGATCCAGATAAAAACCCACAGCTTAAATTTAGAAAAGAATCAAACAACCTGTAATTATAAATTTTTTAGGTGAACAGAATGCGAAAAAAAATAATCGCCGGAAATTGGAAGATGAACAATGATATTTCGGCAACAAAAAATCTTATTAATGAATTAAAAACAAAATTGCAAAATGAAAATTTACAAACCGGTATAATTATTTGTCCTCCATTCACTTCACTTGAAACAGCAAGTACTTTGGTATATGGCACAAAAATACTGCTTGGTGCGCAAAATATGCACTTTGAAGACAGTGGTGCATTTACTGGTGAGATTTCCGCTAATATGCTAAAAAACGCTGGCTGTACATTTGTAATTCTTGGGCACTCAGAACGCCGTACTATATTTAATGAATCCGATGAACTTATAAATAAGAAAATGAAGAAAGCTTTATCCGCAACATTAAAACCTATATTTTGTGTTGGAGAAACATTACAGCAAAGAGAAGAAGGAATTACCGAAACAATTATAAAAACACAAATTGTTGAAGGTTTGAAAGATATAAAAGAAAATGAATTAGAAAATATTATTATCGCATATGAACCGGTTTGGGCAATTGGAACAGGCAGAAACGCAACTCCACAACAAGCTCAGGAAGTTCATCTTTTCATCAGAACTTTAATAAGCAAACTTTACTCTGATAGTGCTGCTCAAAACATGGTTATCCAATACGGTGGAAGTGTTAAGCCAGATAATGCAAAAGAACTTCTTTCTCAACAGGATGTGGACGGTGCATTAGTAGGTGGAGCTTGTTTAAAAGCCGACTCATTTATTTCTATTATCAAATCCGCATAAATCATTCGTTTTAAGCCTTTTCTTTTTTTTTGAAAAGGCTTAAAAATGCTTTATTTTCCCGCTTTTTATATTGATTTGCCTCCTCAAAAGTAGTATCTTTAGTGTCCTTTTTTTTAACGTTAAACACTAATAATGAAATCAAAATTTATTGTATACATTCTAATCACATTTCTTGCATTAGCCAACCTTAACCTGGGACAAGTTGTAATAAAAGAACTTGGAAGAAAAGACGTTGAGAACATCGATAGCGTTTCTTTTGGTGGCTCCAAACTAAGAAAAACAATCGATCTTAATGGAAGGTGGGATGTATATCTTCCAAATGAATTTGAAAAGAGAAAATCTGTTACAGTTCCATCAAGCTTTACTGGTGAAGAAGTTCTGGTTTACGAGAAAAATTTGAATCTTGACCCCGTAACAATATCAGAAAATCATTTCAGACTTGTTTTCAATGGAATTAATTATTCCGCAGAAATTATGCTGAATTATTTTGTAATCTACAAACATTCTGGCGGAGATTACCCAATCAAAATAGATTTGCCTAAAGACATTTTGAAAACTAAAGGAAAGAATATACTAACGGTTAAAGTATTTCATCAAATTAATTCTGATGAAAGTATACCGGTTGAACAACGTTTACTTTTCCCGGAAAATTTTGGGGGAATTGCACGAAACGTTTTTCTTGAAGTAATGCCAAAAGTATTTTTATCCGGTTGGGAACATTCTTACAATGTTTCCGGCACATCAAGAGCTAACCTAAATATCAATGCAAAATTTATAAATAATAATGGAATTAATAAGAGCGATACTCTTTCCAATTCAAATTCCTTTTCTTGCAGGTTACGGCTCGTTTCACCAACTGGGGAAGAAGTTATTTCCAATTATGTTCAAAGCTTTATCCTTTTGCCAAGAAAGGAAAAAAATCTTTCGATGTCATTCGATTTGAATAATCTTCAACTTTGGTCTCCACAAAATCCAAGGATTTATAAGCTTACAATTCAACTTGTACGGAACGATGTAGTAATTGATGAAATAATAAAACCAATTTCTTTTTATTCACTTCAGGCTCATAAAGATTCCTTAACATTAAACGGACACAGTTTTACATTAAATGGCGTAACTTATTATGCCTCATATGTAAATAATGGTAACCTGGCTTCTTACCAGCAAATGAAAGAAGATGTAAAAATCATTAAGTCTATTGGTTTTAATGCAATCAGGTTTGCAAAGGGAACGCCCGACCCGGTAATGCTAAATCTTTGTGAGGAATTTGGTTTGCTTGCACTGATAGAATTACCGTTGAATAGTATTCCTACCCAGATATGCTGGAATGCAAATTTTAAGGAGCGCGTTAAAAGTTTTTTAATTCCTTTTATTAACAGCTATAAAGAATATGGCGCTGTAGCTGCTGTTGGATTAGGTAGTTCATATGTTTCAAATTCTTTTGAACAGGCAGAATTTTTAAAAGAACTTGGTGCTATTACTAAAATGTATTTTAACAAACTAACATTTGCTTCATTTGTTGGATACAACATTACGCAAATTGAAAATGTAGATTTCTATGGTATCGAGATTGTTAATAAACAATTGGATGATTTCAAATTAAAACTGGAAAATGTTGAACATGATTTAGGAAAAGGTAAAGTATTTATAAGTGAAGCAACTTATGCTTCATATTCGGGCAGCACTAATGGTTATCTTAATCCGTTTTCGTATGAAGCTCAGGCAAAATTTTATTCTGATCTTTTGGATTTTTGTATAGACAATAATCGTTCTGGTTATTTTATCAATTCCATTTTTGATTTCAGGGGAGATTATTCTTCCTTAATATCTGGTTTCAATCAAAATAACATTTACCGTATTGGAATCCTTGGAGAGGACCGGGAACTAAACCGCATAAGTCAGAAGGTTATTTATTCAAAACTTCATTCAACGGAAAAAGTAACCATTCCAATTGGCAGTAAAAAAGATGATGCGCCGATGGTTTTCATTCTATTCGGAATGGCATTGGCACTTCTTTTAGGTTTCCTTATAAATTCAAAACGGAAATTTCGCGAAGATGCTTCCAGGGCTTTGCTAAGACCATATAACTTCTTTTCAGATGTTCGGGATCAACGGATTCTTTCCGGTTTTCATTCTAACTTTTTAATGTTAATGTTATCCGGAACATCAGCATTGCTGCTTTCCAATTTACTCTTTTATTTCAGAGGGAATATCTTACTGGAAAAAATTGTACTTGCTTTTGGAATGCCATCTCTTATTAAAGCAGTTTCTTATTTAGCATGGAATCCTCTTTATGCTATAATCTGGTTAACTGTAATTTCAATTTTCTTTTTAATAATTACAACATTGTTAGTTAAGATAGCTTCGTTCTTTGTAAGGAATCAGGTCTTCTTTTCAAGTGTTTACTTTACTGTAACGTGGTCTTTTTTGCCTTTACTTTTATTGCTTCCTTTAGGTCTTATACTTTATAAAGTTTTAAATGCGGAATTTGTGACAGTTTACCTTCTTATTGCTTTAGTTGTTTTTACAGTTTGGATTTATTATCGTTTGATGAAAGGTATATATGTGATTTTTGATGTGAGTTCCGGAACGGTATATTTTTACAGCATCATTTTTATCGTGGTTACTATTGTAGGTGTTCTCTTGTATTTTCAAATCAGCAACTCGACTGTTTATTATTTGCTGAATTCATTCAAACAGTATAGCGTGATGTAACGATGGGAAAAAAATGATTAGATATTCAAGTGATGGAAAGCAGGAATATTGGAATGATGATTTTATGAATGATTATAATCGTTCTTCATTCCAATATTCCATCTTTCCATTCTTAATGCGTGTATTTGTGGTAAGTTTAACAATGTTTCAGGTTTAGAATTGTATCTATCAAAGTTAGAGATATTCGGATTTAAGTCGTTTGCCCATAAAACCATTATAGATTTTAATAAAGGTGTAACAGCAATTGTTGGTCCTAATGGTTGCGGAAAAACAAACATAGTGGATGCAATCCGATGGGCATTGGGCGAGCAACGCACTACTACTCTGCGTAGCGACAAAATGGAAAATGTAATCTTCAACGGAACACAGAATAGAAAACCGATGGGGATGGCTGAGGTTTCATTAACTATTATAAATGATCTGGGAATTTTACCAACCGAGTATACAGAAGTAACTATCACCCGCAGAATTTTCCGCTCGGGTGAAAGCGAATATCTGCTTAACAGAAACATTTGCCGGCTTAAGGATATCACCAATCTTTTTATGGATACCGGAATGGGAACAAACGCTTATTCCGTTATTGAGTTAAAGATGGTTGAAACGATACTTAGTAACAAAGCTGATGAGCGGCGAACTATGTTTGAAGAAGCTGCCGGAGTAAACAAATATAAACTACGCAGAAGATTATCTTTAAAAAAACTTGAAGACATCCGCCGCGATTTAACAAGAGTTAATGACATCGTCACAGAAGTTGAAAAGCAAGTTAACTCCCTGGAAAGACAGGCTAAGAAAGCGGACAAATATAATCGTGTTTCTACTATTCTAAGAGAACTTGAACTTGATTTATCAGAAAGAGAATTTTCTCTTTGGAATAAAAAAAGAACTTCGTTCAAAGATGAAAAAGAAGTTTTCTTCAATCAGAAAATTCAGATTGAATCCGAATTGAGAAATTTGGAAGATGAATTAAATCTACTACGCGAAAAGATTTCCGGAATTGAGAGTACTTTAAATGAAAAGCGGAAAGAAATTTCAGGTCAAAACGAAAAGATCCACCGCATTCAAAATGCTCTTTCTGTAGCAGCCGAAAGAAAAAAATCACTTGAAAAAAATCTTGGAAGATATAGGCAGGAACTTGAAGAACTTCATTTTCAGGATGAAGAATCTAATGATTTTATAACAACTACTCATAAAAAAATAGAAGAATTAATCTTTTCAATTTCCGAAAAAGCCAAGTACATTGAAAATGAAGAAGTTCAGCTTGATGAAAAAAGGAATCAGCTTGATGAAAAGAAAATTGTACTAAAGAAACAAAACGATGAAGTACAGGAAAAATCCATTGCACTTACGCGAAAGGAAAATCAACTTGCTAATCTTCAAAAAACTTTAGATGAAACTAATTCTGCAATTGATAAGCTGAATGATAAGATTCTTTCAATCACTAACCACATTGCCAAGACAGTTGGCTATCTTGAAGAACTTGAACAGGAAAAAACTGAGACTGAGAAAAAACTTAGTGAATGGGACAAACTCTTCCTTCAAAAGCAAAGTGAAAAAGCTGCGCTGGAAAAAAAATTGACCGATTTGAAAGGTAAAGAGATTGAGGAACGAAGCGTAATAAGAGCAGTTACTGATAAAATAGATTTTCTGCAAAGTTTAATAAACAACCTGGAAGGTGTTTCTAAAGGAGCAAAAGTTTTAATCGAAAGTGACGGTTGGACTGAAAAGGAAAAAACTTTGCTTGCTGATGTTGGCGAATCTGAAGATAAATTCAGGTTTGCAATTGAAGCCGCACTTAAAAATGTTCTGAACAATCTTCTTGTGGATACTTTCGATGATCTGCAAAGGGCAATAGATTATTTACAGAAGAATGATCTGGGCAAAGCTTCATTCCTTGTTCTTGGAATGGATGATAACATTAAAAAAACTTTATTAGATAAATTTCAAAACTTTTCACTCAACCGAAAAGCAAAGCTGATCCAGAAAGAAAAAGGATTTACCGGGTGGGCAAACGCTTTTGTTCAATCGGATGACAGGTGGAAACCATTCTTTAACAAAATATTAATGCGTACTGCAATTGCTGAAGATCTGGAATCTGCATTTGTACTTAGCAAAAAGTATCGTGGATTTAATTTTACAACTTTGAATGGTGATTTTATTCACGAGAGCGGTTTGATTGAAGCTGGCTCGCTTCCAAAGCTTGATGAAACTCTTTTTGGTAGAAAGAAACTTCTTCAGAATTTACGGAATGAATTCCCAAAATATGAAGCAAATCTTGAAAAAATAAAAGCGCAGATTAGGGAAACGGAAGAGAAGATTGAAGAAATTAATTTAAAAGAATTATCAGATCAGAACAGAATTCTTTTAAACGATCTTGCCAACATCGAAAAACAAATTGCCCAGTTTGAATTTGAGAAGAAAAAATCTTCTGATGAAATAGAAAAGCTCAGAACCGAAATTCAGGATCTTGCAAGTAAATCGAATCGTACGGATAACGAAGTTATTTCTCTTACAGAAATATTAAAGGATGAAACTGCTGAAAAGGAAAGTGTTGAAAAAGTTTTAGTGTCAATCGGTGATGATGTTAAATCTGCTGAAGAAGATTTTAATTCAACATTCACTTTGTATAACCAGGCTAAACTGGAATTAGAAAGATTGATTGGTGAAAAGAAAAATCTTGAAAATGCAATCGACCGGTCGAAGCAAACCAAAGAGAATATTAAAAAGTCGATTAGTAAAAGAGAGATTGATATTTCCAGTACAGAAGAAGAGTTAATTGCACTTCAATCAATTGCCGAAGACAACCAATTGGAATTGGATGATCTTGAAGAAACAAAAAGAAAGCTAACTGCGGTTGAAAGTGAGATATTCGAAAATCTAAAAGCAAATAAACTCCTGGCGAGCGAACTGGAAAAGAAACTTTCTGAACTTAGAAAAGAACGCGATAAACTGCTTGAAGAAATTCATTCCCTGGATATTAGGTTGAATGAAATAAATCTGAAGATTGATAATCTTATTGAACATATAAAAGAAAATTATTCACTTGCACTTGAATTAAAAGAATTTGAAGACCTTGATGCTTTTAACTTTGAAGAAAGAACTAACGAAGTTCATAATTACAAACAACAGATTAAAAATTTGGGACCAATCAATCTTCTTGCATACTCCGAATATGAAGAAGAAAAGCAACGGTTGGAATTTTTGCACAAACAAAGAAATGATCTGGTCGATTCTGAAAAAGATCTGATCAAAACCATTGAAGAGATTAATATCAATGCACAAAATCTTTTCCTGGAAACTTTTGAAAAGATTAAGGAAAATTTTACCAAGATTTTCCGTTCGCTTTTTAATCCTGGCGATGAAGCCGATCTGAATTTAGAGGAAAACGTAGACCCGCTTGAAGCAAAGATTGAGATTATAGCTAAGCCAAAAGGTAAACGCCCAACTTCAATCGAGCTGCTTTCCGGAGGAGAAAAAACGCTAACGGCTATTGCACTTTTATTCTCCATCTATTTAGTTAAACCAAGCCCCTTCTGCATTCTGGATGAAGTTGATGCTCCGCTTGATGACGCAAACGTTGATAGATTCACAAAAATTATACAAGAGTTTAGTGCAAGCACACAGTTTATTATGGTTACCCACAATAAGCGCACTATGGAAGCTGCTGAAACTATGTACGGAGTTACAATGCAGGATGAAGGTATTTCCAGATTAGTAAGTGTTCAATTTAATGAGGATTTAAATGTTGTTACTTAATGAAAATATAATTGGGACAGTTTCGAATTTAACCGAAGACTCTCATGTTCAATTCGTAGTTCAGTTAATGTTAGTTGTTATGTGCGTTTTGTTTTTATTTACAAATGCGGAAGCTCATTCAAAAAAGAAAGCTAAAGTAAAACGGCATCACAAGGTTCATACTAAAGTTATCAATCATAAAAAAATCAGTCTTGGTCAAATAAATTTTAAGGAATTTGATACTATAAAACCGGAAAATTTTAATTTTTCATTAGAACAAAATTCTCCAAATCCTTTCAGAGATTCCACATTGATTAAATACCACGTTGCAAGTAAATGCAATGTTACATTGGAAATTTATAATGATAAAATTGAAAGAGTAGCCGAGCTTGTTAATAATGTTGAAGAAAACGGTGACTATGCTATTCCATTCAAAACTGAAACTACTAATGGCAGGCTACCAAATGGTATTTATTTTTACCGGTTGCGCGCTGGCGAATTTGTAGAAGTTAAAAAGATGATAATTATGAATGAAGGATTGGCTTTCTTAGATGAACGAAAAGAACTTTAAAATATTTGTCGATTTTGATGGAACGATCACTAAAATTGATGTTGGTGAAGCATTCGTTAATTCTTTTGGTAATTCGGAAAGGAATAGCGAGATAATCCAGCTATGGATTGAAAATAAAATTACTTCTCCGGAAAGTTGGTTCCTAATGTTCGAACATGTTCGGTTTGATGAAAATGCTTTTGATAAGTTCTTGGATAAAATTGAAATTGATAAAAGTTTTTCCGGTTTCGTTGCTTATTGCCACCTGAATAGTTTTGAAGTAAGAGTTTTAAGTGATGGCTTTGATCTTTACATAGATAAAATTTTGAAAAGAGAAACGCTTTCTGATCTGGAAGTGTTTTGTAATAAAGCTAAAATAAATGCAGAAGAACAAATCATTCCAACATTTCCTTATGGTGATGAGGAATGTAAACATTGTGGCAACTGCAAACGGAATCACATCCTCTCCAATTGCGGTGATGAAGATTATATAATTTACATAGGCGATGGTTACTCTGATAAATGCCCCATTGAATTTTGTGATTATGTGTTTGCGAAAGATTCTCTTTTGAAATTTTGTGAAATAAACCGCATTACTTATTTCCCGTTTCAAAACTTTGATGATGTTATCAAAAAGTTAGAAGAGTTAAAAAGCAAAAAAAGGTTGAAGAAAAAATTTCAAGCTGAAGTAAAACGCAAAAATGTTTTTATGCAAGGCTAATTTACAGGTTATTAGATTTAGTATTTATAAATATTTAAAAACATAAAAAAGAATGAGCAATTTTCAATCAAAAATATTTAAATATAGAAGCTATACACCAATCCCGTTCCTTTTGCTGATGTTCCTTTATCAATGGGTAAATGTCTGGAGTTTTATCTTCGGCTTTATAATTGCATTAGCTGGTGAATGGATGCGACTGTGGGGTGTTAGCTATGCTGGCAGCGAAACCCGAACAACCGGAAGCGTTGGTGGTACATATTTAGTAATAAGCGGTCCATTCGCACATGTTAGAAATCCGCTTTACGTTGGCAATATGTTAATGTACCTGGGGATGGGTGTTATGTCTTTTGCGATTTTTCCATATCTGCAAATTTTGGCTTTGCTGTTCTTCTATTTTCAATATCGATTCATCATCAAAGAAGAAGAAGAATATTTAAAGAAAGCTTTCGGTAAAGATTATCAAGAGTATTTTAAAAATGTTCCAAGGTTTTTTCCCAGAGCATCCGCATATAAGAATCCAGGAATTCCTCAACCTAAATTTAATTTTAAGGCAGGTATAAAATCGGAAAGAAGAACTTTGCAGGCATTTGCATTTGTAACAATAACTTTGTTGTTAATAAGAATCATTAGAGGAATTTGAACAAGAACCTGTTAATAATTGCAGGGGAATCTTCTGGCGATTTGCACGGAGCATCTCTTGTAAAAGAATTGAAAAAGATGGACAAAAACATTTCTATTGTTGGCATTGGCGGTAACAAAATGAAAGCTGAAGGAATGGAACTGCTCTACCATATTAACCAAATGTCATTTCTGGGACTTGTGGAAATTCTAAAGCATATTCCATTTATGAAAAGAGCCCAGGCAAATTTGATTGATGAAGTTAAGAAAAGAAATATTAAAACCGCTGTGCTTATAGATTATCCTGGGTTTAACTTAAATATTGCCTCACGCTTAAAAGCACTGGATGTAAAGCTGATCTATTTTATTTCCCCACAGGTTTGGGCTTGGGGCGCTGGAAGAATAAAAAAAATAAAAAGATTAATTGATAAGATGCTCGTTATTCTTCCATTTGAAGAATTGCTGTTTAAGCGCGAAGGAATTGATGCTGAATTTATTGGTCATCCTTTACTTGAGCAGATTGAGAATTATAAATTTTTAAGTCGGGATGAGTTGTTTGAAAAATGCGGATTGAATAAAAATCAAGAAATGCTTTTAGTGCTTCCGGGCAGCCGGGTTCAGGAAGTAAAGAAAATTTTCCCGCAAGCAATTTTAGCAGCAAATAAATTAGCCGAGGAATTTAATCTCCAGGTTGTTGTTGCTTGTTCGGATGATATTGAAGAAAAGATTTTTGCTGAAATATCACCAGTGGAAAATTTTAAGGTAGTTAAAGGATATACTTACGATTTGTATAAACAATCCCAAATTGGAATTATAAAATCCGGCACTTCAACACTGGAAGCAGGTTTGTTTGGGCTGCCAATGGTTATTGTATATTCAACCAATCCTTTAACTTTCTTTATTGGTAAAAAAATAGTCAAGATTGATAGAATTGGTCTGGTAAATATTGTAGCAGAAGAAATGGTTGCACCGGAATTACTTCAGCAGGATGCAAACTCTAAAAAGATTTACGAAACAGTAAAATCAATTTTAATTGACAAGAATAGATATGATTCAATCAAACAAAAATTAAGTTTGTTGAAGCATAAGTTGGGAACAGCCGGTGCCGCCAAACGTGCAGCAGAAGTTGTTTACACTTTTTTAAGTAATTCTGATTGAAGAAAAGATGAGTTTCAAAAAACACAAACAGAATTTTTTGCGGTTTATCGGCAACCATCTTCTTTTCAGGTTAACGATGCTGCTTTGCAAAACATTAAAGATAAATATTAGAAATAGTGAAGCGATAAATAAATTTTATAATGAAAAGCAAAACTTTGTACTGGCGTTCTGGCATGGAACAATGTTAGTTCCCTGGTTCATTCATCGTAATAAAAACTTTGCGGCAATTGTAAGCAAAAGTAAAGATGGCGGCTTATTGGAAAGAGTGCTTAAACCACTCAACTATACCGTCGTGCGGGGCTCTAGCCATACAGGTGGAAGCATTGCTCTTGGAATTTTAGTGGATTACGCAAAGAATGAAAAATCCATTGCAATTACCCCGGATGGACCGAAAGGTCCTCCAAGAAAATTGAAAGCCGGAGCAGTTATTGCAGCTAAGAGAGCAAAAATTCCATTGGTATTACTTGGTGCCGGTTATCAGAAAAAAAGAGAACTAAGTAGCTGGGATAAATTTCAGGTTCCAATATTTTTCAGTAAGGTAAACCTTATTTATTCAGATCCGATTTATATTGATAACGAATTATCATATGAAAAAACTTCTGAAGTAATTGAAGATTGTAATAAGAAATTAAATGAAATTCAGAAAGAGGCAGAAACTTTTTAATGCTTTTTTTAAGAATCATATCGTTTCCACTTATTCCAGTTTATAAATGGATTATTTTATTTAGAAATATTTTTTTCGAAAAAGAAATATTTACATCGCACAAGGTAGAAGCAAAAGTTATTTCAGTTGGCAATATTGTTGTCGGTGGTTCCGGCAAAACACCGGCAGTAATTTACATTACAAATCTGCTTAAGATTGCTGGAATTAAAGTTGGAGTTCTAAGCCGTGGATATGGTAGAAAATCAAAAGGCTTTCAACTTGTTTCCGATGGTAAAGATATTTTATGTGATGTTACAACTTGCGGAGATGAGTTGATTCTTACGGCTATGGAATGTAAAGTGCCGGCAGCCGCTTGTGAAAGTAGAGTTGAAGGCGCACAGAAATTAATAAAACAAACTGGTGTAAATACTATCATACTTGATGATGCATTTCAGCATAGATGGATAAAGCGGGATTTGGATATTCTTATTTTCGATCAAATGTTTTTAAGTAAACCCGGTGGAATGGATCAGAACCTTCTTCCAACTGGATTAATGCGGGAACCTTTCTCTTCTATCAAACGTGCGGATGCAATTATTATAAATAGAAAATTTTCTGATTACTTCCCTATTCCTTCGGTACTTATTCCAGTATTTGGCGGAAAGAAAATTTTCAATGCATACTATAAAACAACCGGCATTGTTGATGTAAAAAATCATCAGTTTTATAAAGCAGAGGAATTCCATGGACAAAAAAGTTTGGTTGTAAGTGGTATCGCCCGTCCATCCTCTTTCTTAAATGCGTTAAAACAATATAATATTGATGTTACAAATCAACTTATTTTCCAGGATCATAAACATTATGCAGAAAAAGAAATTCAGTTGATAAGAAAAAAGTTTTATTCAACTAACGCAAATTCAGTTATAACAACTGCCAAAGATGCTGTAAAACTAACTGAGTTTAGCAAAGAGCTTGACGATATTGATATATATTACTTGAAAATTGAACTTGAGATTGACAACAAAGAAGAATTTGAAAAATTGATTTTAGAAAATATTAACAACTTTACTTCTTCGCAGTAAAGAAAAATTACTGCCGGGAATATATAATGAACGAAGAAATTTTATTTTTATTCACTAAATAATTGGAGAAAAAATATGGCTGACAAAAAACCAAAATATGTTTATTCTTTTCTGCCAGGTAAGGCAGATGGAAAAGCAGAAATGAAAAATCTACTCGGTGGTAAAGGTGCAAATCTTGCAGAAATGGCAAATATCGGATTGCCCGTTCCGGCAGGTTTTACAATTACAACTGAAGTTTGTACTTATTATATGAAATATGGAAAGAAACATCCTAAAGAATTAGAAGCACAGCTAAAAGATGCTCTTTCCAAAGTTGAAAAAGTAATGGGTGCAAAGTTTGGCGATCCAAATAATCCTTTATTAGTTTCTGTTCGTAGCGGTGCGCGTGCATCAATGCCGGGAATGATGGAAACTATTCTTAATGTTGGATTGAATGATGTAACACGTGAAGGATTAATTAAGAGAACCAATAACCCACGTTTCGTTTACGATTCACAACGCCGGTTAATTCAAATGTATTCTGATGTTGTTATGGAAAAAGCTTCTGGTGTAGAAGTAGTGGAAGGTATGGGGGTTCGTGCGCAACTTGAAAGAGAATTGGAAAAGATGAAACAATCTCGCGGAGCTCACAACGATACTGATTTAAGCGCTGATGATTTGAAAGAACTGATCGATATCTACAGAGCAAAAATAAAAGAAGTTCTTGGAAAAACATTTCCTGAAGATCCAATGCAACAGTTATGGGGTGCAATCAATGCTGTATTCCAAAGTTGGAATGGAAAACGTGCTATCTCTTACAGAAGAATAGAAGGAATTCCTGATGAGTGGGGAACCGCAGTAAACGTTCAATCAATGGTATTTGGCAATATGGGCGATTCATCTGCAACTGGTGTTGCATTCACAAGAAATCCTGCCACTGGTGAGAATTATTTTTATGGTGAGTGGCTGGCAAATGCACAGGGTGAAGATGTTGTAGCTGGAATAAGAACTCCAAATCCAATAAACGAAATTGGAAAGAGTGAACATACAGAACATCTTTCTTCGCTGGAAACTGCAATGCCAGCAACATATAAACAACTTCATAAAATTCAGCGCTCTCTCGAAAATCATTACCGTGATATGCTTGATATAGAATTTACAATTCAGGATGGAAAACTTTATATGCTGCAATGCCGCGTAGGAAAACGTAATGGTCCTGCTGCTGTAAAGATGGCTCTTGATATGTACAAACAAAAATTGATCACAAAAGAAGAAGCTGTAATGCGTGTTCAACCTGCTCAGTTCGATGAACTTCTTCATCCTATTATTGATCCTGCATTTGAATTAAAAGCAAAACCAATTGCAAAAGGATTGCCGGCTGGTCCTGGCGGAGCTTCCGGACAAGTTGTATTCACGGCAAACGATGCTGTTGCATGGGCAAAAGAAGGTAAGACTGTTATATTAATTCGTGAAGAAACAAATCCAGAAGATATTGAAGGAATGAGAGCAGCACAAGCAATTCTAACCGCACGCGGCGGAATGACTTCCCACGCTGCATTGGTAGCACGTGGTTGGGGAAAATGCTGTATTGTTGGAGCTGGAACTGTAAAAGTGAACCTTGAAGAAAAAACATTCGTAGTTAACGGTGATACAATAAAAGAAGGCGACTATATAACTCTTAACGGTAGCAAGGGTACTGTTTATCTTGGTCAACTTCCAATGAAGAAGGCTGCTGAAGATAATCCAGAGTTCGTTGCATTCATGAAAATATGCGATCAGGTTAGAAGATTGAAAGTAAGAACAAACGCAGACACACCGGAAGATGCAGCGAGAGCACGTGCCTTTGGTGCAGAAGGTATCGGTTTGTTCAGAACGGAACACATGTTTTATGGAAAGCACTCAGAAGAACCGTTATTCAAATTAAGAAAGATGATCGTATCTAAAACAGAAGCAGAAAGACGTGCTGCGCTTGATGAATTATTCCCTTATGTTAAAAAAGATATTAAAGGTACACTTGCAGCAATGGATGGATATTCCGTTACTATCAGAACGCTCGATCCACCACTTCACGAATTTGTTCCTCAACGTGAAGAAGAAAGAATTAAGTTATCTGAAAGTCTTGGAATTTCATTGGATGATTTGAATGAAAGAGCAGAAGCTTTACATGAAAACAATCCGATGATGGGACACCGTGGTGTTCGTTTGGGAATAACTTATCCGGAAGTTACTGAAATGCAGGTAAGAGCAATTTTTGAATCAACAGCAGAATTGCTTAAGGAAGGTAAGAAGCCTTTTCCGGAAATTATGATTCCTGTTGTTGGTGTTGAAACTGAATTAAAACATCAATACAAATTGATTGAAAAGATTTACAAAGAAGTCTGTGCCAAATTCAACATAAAGAAAATTCCTCACCTTGTTGGAACAATGATTGAAATACCACGCGCTTGTCTGACTGCAGATAAGATTGCTGAATATGCACAATTTTTCTCGTTCGGAACAAACGATTTAACTCAAATGGGTTTTGGTTATTCGCGTGATGATATTGGAGGATTTTTACCTGAATATTTGGATAAAAAAATTCTTCCCGTAGATCCATTCCAGGTTATCGATTTCGAAGGAATTGGTCAACTAATGCAAATGGCTGTAACTAAAGGAAGAAGCGTTCGCCCTGATTTGAAGATTGGAATTTGCGGAGAGCATGGCGGCGAACCAGCTTCAGTAGAATTCTGTCATCAATTAGGATTGAACTATGTAAGCTGTTCACCATTTAGAGTTCCTATTGCACGTTTAGCTGCTGCCAGAGCAGTTGTAAATGAAGCGAAAGCTAAAACTGCCGCTAAAAAACCAGCAGAAAAAAAAGTTAAAGCTTCTAAGAAAAAATAAAATAAAAACAGCATGCAGATGACACAGGTTAAACTAGTACAAAATATTTTACCAGTAAAATCTGTGTCATCAACTTGCAATTGTTTTAAATGATTGAATGAAGGAGAGCAAATGAAACTATCCGATTTTAAATACAATTATTCTAAAAATGCTATCGCAAAATTTCCAGTAGCAAAAAGAGATTCCGCTAAGATGATGGTTTTGAAGCGGGAAAATCAAGCTATAGAAAACAAAAAGTTTAGTGACCTTATTGATTTTATGGAAAAAGGTGATACACTCGTAATTAATGAAACAAAGGTAATTCAAGCAAGATTATATGGCAAGAAAGAACGAACAAACGCTAAAATTGAAGTCTTTTTACTTAGAGAACTAAATAAGGAAGAATGTATTTGGGATGTAATTGTTGACCCTGCAAGAAAAGTAAGGATAGGAAACAGAATCTATTTTAATGATAAACTCTGGTGCGAAGTTATAGATAATACAACTTCACGCGGAAGAACAGTTCGATTCAATCAGCCAGGCAATATTTTTAAGGCTGTAGAAAAAATTGGTCAAACACCGCTACCACCATACATTAAAAGAGATCCGGTTCCTGAAGATAAAGAAAACTACCAGACAGTTTTTGCAAAGGTAGATGGCGCAGTTGCAGCACCAACTGCTGGTTTACATTTTACAAATGAACTGATTGAAAAGATTAAGAAAAAAGGAATAAAGATAGTTCCAATACTTCTTCACATCGGTCTTGGTACATTTCGCCCTGTGGAAGTAGAAGATTTGACAAAGCATAAAATGGATTCTGAATTCTTCGAAATTTCTGAAGCGACTGCCGAAGCAATAAACAAAACTATTATTTCAAAACAAAAAGTTTTTGTTGTTGGAACAAGTTCCTGCCGTGCACTTGAAAGCAGTGTAACTGCAGAAGGTTTTGTAAAACCTAATCGTGGCTGGACAGATAAATTCATCTTTCCACCTTATGAGTTTAAAATTGCTGATGCGCTGATAACTAATTTCCATGCACCGGAATCAACGTTAATTATGCTTGCTGCTGCATTTGCCGGTTACGACTTTTTAATAAAAGCATATAAGAAAGCACTTAAAGATAATTACCGCTTCCTTAGTTATGGCGATGCAATGCTAATAATATAAGTAGTATATAGTTGATAGCTTTTAATTATTAACGAAATTTGTTAATTAAACATAAGGGTGGCTTCATGAAAAGTTTACTTTTATTATTATCAATTTTTTATATAATACTTTCACTCAATTTGTTTTGTGAAGATATTTATCTGAAAGATGGGAAAATTTATAAGAATGTAAAAATTATAAAAGAATTCCAAGGTTCAGTAGTAATACAAATTAATGACAAAGAAATAGCAATTGCAAAATCTTTTATTTTAAAAATTGAACAAATTGCATTTAATGATTCATTTAAAAGTACAATTATTGATACAGTTAAAATCAAAGAAAATGAAAATAACATTATCCAATCAAAGGATAATCCTTGCAATGATAAATTATTTCTGAGTTTACAACAAAAAGAAACCTTGACCAAAGAAGAAGTACAAGCCTATGTTGAATTAAAAAAAATGTGCGAGGAATCTAAGAAAAAAAGTTTATTGCAAAATTCAAATAATGAACTATCAAAACAGACTATAAAAGAATATCCTCGTTTACCTTTATTGACAGTAGGATGTTTAGGTTTTATTGGTGCTTATCATTTTATAAAAAAGGCAAGTGATAAATCTGATGCAATTAATGCTTTAAATGGTTTGAAAGGATTGATTCCCAATACAAAAATTGATACTGATGAACTTGAAAATGATAGAGATTGGGCTATTATTGGTGGAGTAGTTTGTGGAGTTGCAGGTGTAGTTTTTTCAATAGTGGCATTACAATCAGTTGAAGTTAAAATATCTCAAAATCAAATTTCATTAAGTTACAATTTCTAAAATTAAGGGATTTCTAAAAACAAATTTGATGAAAACAGTAGCAATTATTCCGGCGGGTGGACAGGGAAAACGGTTCGGTGAATCCTTGCCAAAACAGTATCATCAAATTAATGGAAAAGAAATCCTGATTTATACGCTGGAGATATTTCAGCATTGTTCTTTGGTTGATGAAATCGTTGTTGCTGCGCAGAAAGATTTTTTCAATTTGATAAAAGAACGCACGGATCAATATCAAATTACTAAAATGAAAAAGATAGTTGAGGGTGGAAAGGAAAGACAGGATTCTGTTTACAATGCTTTAGTTTCCTTTGAAGCAGATAAAAATGATTTGATAGCAGTGCACGATGCAGCCCGACCTTTACTTTCAAATGAAATTTTAGAAAACGCTTTAAAAGCAGCTAAAATTTTCGATAATATTCTGGTCTGCTTAAAAAATAGCGACACTTTAATTAAAGGCAAAGATGTTGTTCATTCTTATATCGATAGAGAAAATATTTTCCATGTACAAACTCCGCAAATATTTAGATATGAGATATTAAAAAAATCTATGGGGTTAGCATTAAGGGAAAATTTTTATGGTACAGATGAATCGATGCTGGTAGTTAGAGCAGGATACAATGTAAAAATAGTAGCGGGTTCTGTTTTAAATTTCAAAATCACTTCACAGGAAGATGTGGAAATGTTTAAAAAAATGATACAAGAAAAATTATAATGTTACGAACTAATTATCTTGCAATTTGATCGGTTAATAACTAAAATTCACTTGTAAAAAAAAATAAGAATAGTTTTATGTACTTACTTTCATTAATAATAATACTGTCCTACTTAGTTGGTTCAATCCCAACAAGTATAATTCTAAGCAAATTAATTAAAGGAATAGATATTCGCGATTACGGGAGCGGAAACGCAGGTGGATCAAACGTATTCCGCATAATGGGTTGGAAATACGGCATCCTTACAATTGTTCTTGATGCATTCAAAGGAGCAATTGCGGTTATATTTGTTGCACGTTTACATTATGGTAATATCCCTTTTCAAAACCTAACTCCTTTTGATGATTTTACCTTAATTCAGATTTTTGCCGGTATAGCAGCAGTGTTAGGACATGTATGGACGATCTTTGCGGGTTTCCGTGGTGGAAAAGGGATTGCAACTGCTCTTGGATTTCTGTTAACTTTAATTACTGTAGACATGCTTTTTGCTTTAGCTGTATTCACGATAGTTGTTGTTATTACAAAATATATTTCACTCGGTTCTATTTTAGCTGCTGTTTCAGTTCCTTTAATTTTGATTGTAAGAGAGAATATTTTTGGAGTAAATATTCCAGGTTACAATATTATTCTTCCGTTTACAATTGGGATAGTGGGCTTAATTCTTTTTACACATCGTACAAATGTAAAAAGAATTTATCAAGGTACAGAAAGACAGATCAATCTTTTCAAAAAGAAAAAATAAAAACTTAAGTGTTACTAAAAAGTTAAAATAAGGCGATGAATTTCGCCTTATTTTTTTTATATTGAAAGCAAACGAAAACAAAGTATTTGCTATGAAAATTTTAGTATTAGGCGCTGGTGGATGGGGAACCACTCTTGCAATTCTGCTTCATTACAATGGTCATAAAGTTTCCCTGTGGGAATATAATAGACGTTATGCCAAACAGCTATTAAAAAGCAGAGAAAATAAATTATACCTGCCTGGTATCCAAATTCCAAAAGAAATAGAAATTACGCATCAGCTTGATGAAGTTTCTGATGATAAGAACTTAATAGTTTTGGCTGTGCCTTCGCAATTTTTGCGAAGTGTTATAAAAAAACTACCCTACTCTCAAATAAAAAACTCAATATTTGTTAGTGTTGCAAAAGGAATTGAAACCGGTACTCTTCTAACTATGTCACAAATGATAGCAGAGGAAATTCCACAGCTTGCTTATGAACAAATTGGCGTTTTGTCGGGCCCAAGTCATGCAGAGGAAGTTAGCAGAAGAATTCCAACAGCAGTTGTAGCTGCTTCAAAAACAAGTGATACTTCCAAAATTATACAAGCTGCATTTATTACTTCTTACTTCAGAGTTTACTCTTCCACAGATATTCTTGGTGTTGAATTAGGTGGTGCAGTAAAAAATGTTATTGCTATTGGCGCTGGAATAATTGACGGTGCAAAATTTGGGGATAATACGAAAGCAGCAATTATGACCCGTGGTATTGCTGAGATTACCCGCCTTGGTGTTGCAATGGGTGCAAAGGCAGATACTTTCTGGGGACTTTCCGGTATGGGAGACTTGATTGTAACTTGTATGAGCAAGCATAGCCGCAATAGGTTTGTTGGCGAAAAAATCGGGGAAGGGAAAACATTAAAAGAAATTCTGAAATCCATGAATATGGTTGCTGAAGGAATAGATTCTTGCGCATCAGTTAAACAGCTTGCCGAAAAATATAATGTTGAAACACCAATCGTTAGTGAAGTATACAAAGTACTTTTTGAAGATAAAGATGCAGTTCAAGCTACAACAGATTTGATGTCTCGCGATACGAAAAACGAATAATTTTTTTATCCTGCCTTTATTTTAATTGCATAATTGGTTTCTTATTCCGATTTTCGCAAAAGTTTATTTGCTAAAATTCATTGTTATAATTAAAGGTATAAAATTATGAACCAACTGTTTGCTAAAAAGCCGCTTGAACTTTGTCTTGAAGAAATGAAAGGTGAAAATCGGCTAAGAAGAATTCTTGGTCCAGTTGCACTAACAAGTCTTGGCGTTGGAGCAATTATTGGAACAGGAATTTTTGTTCTTACCGGAGTAGCCGCACACGATAAAGCTGGTCCTGCAATCATTTTATCATTTGTTGTTGCTGGTCTTGCATGTGTATTTGCAGCGCTCTGCTATTCCGAATTTGCTTCCATGGTTCCAATAGCTGGTTCGGCTTATACTTATGCATACGCAACTTTAGGTGAATTATTCGCATGGATAATTGGTTGGGATTTAATACTTGAATATGCAGTAGCATCTGCTACTGTTGCACATGGCTGGTCTGCTTACTTCCAGGATTTCATTGGCATCATTGGAATAAAACTCCCTTTTGCGATGACGCGGGCGCCCTTCGATTTCAATCCCGATTCGGGATTGCTTGCTGTAACGGGTACAATAATAGATTTACCAGCAATTCTAATTGCGGCAATTGTTACATTTATTCTTGTAAAAGGAATAAAGGAAAGCGCAGGATTTAATGCAACGATGGTAATCATTAAACTTATTATAGTTTTGTTTGTAATTGTTGTTGGTGCGTTTTACGTTGATCCTGCAAATTGGAAAAACTTTGCTCCGTATGGTTTTTCCGGAATTAGCTTTTTTGGAAAAACAATTTGGGGACAAACAGGATTGGGCGGCGCACCGGTTGGAATGCTTGCCGCGGCTGCAACTATTTTCTTTGCTTACATCGGCTTCGATTCCATCTCAACCCACGCTGAAGAAGCTAAAAATCCACGGCGGGATGTTCCAATCGCCATCATCACTTCCCTGTTGCTTTGCACAGTTTTATATATTGCAGTTGCGGCAATTCTAACTGGGATGGTTCCTTATGATAAAATCAATATCGATTCACCAGTATCAAATGCATTTGCACAAGTTGGATTGCCATGGGCTCAATTACTAATTTCATTTGGTGCAATTGCAGGTATTACGTCTGTACTCCTTGTTATGATGTTAAGCCAGCCAAGAATATTTTTAGCAATGGCGCGCGATGGTTTGGTACCACCAAGTATTTTTGGTGCAGTTCACGAAAAATTCAGAACACCATGGAAGTCTACAATACTAACTGGAATATTTGTAGCTACCTTAGCCGGACTATTACCGTTAAGAATATTAGCTGAGCTTGTAAATATCGGAACCTTGTTTGCATTTGTAATTGTTTGTTCTGCAGTTTTGATTATGCGTAAAACTCATCCAAATGCTGAGCGACCATTTAAAGCTCCTTTCTTTCCATTTGTACCAATTGCGGGTATAGCAACCTGTTTACTTCTGATGTTCTCTCTACCGGAAGAAAATTGGCTGCGCCTGTTCATCTGGCTTTTGATTGGCGGATTCATTTATGTTTTCTATGGAAGGAAACACAGTGTTATGCATAAGATCCTAAACAAAGGAAAGAAATAATAGAATTTAATAGTGCTGTTGAGAGTTTGTTTATTTTGGTAGGCGTTCTTATGGAGAGGATGTGTTAACTAGTACATCCTTTCCATTTTAATTTTGAAAGTTCAACATAGGGGAAGTTGGAAATTAAAGAAAATTAATATCTTCTTCTTCTTGATACTTCAATCCTATAAGTTTCCTTTTTATTTACCAATTCCCCGTTCTTTATTTTTCTTACTTTCTCGTTTTTAAAACCAAGAAGCAAAATTGTTTCTTTTATTTTGTTAAGTGTTATTTCATCAACTTCATAATGATTTTTGAACAAATGCAAAGGTGCGCTAAAAAGATATTCCAAAAATAAATTATCCTGATCCAATTCAATGTTAAATATATATTCCTTACTACTCCCAATTTTTAAAATAGTTATTTCATTCTGAAACAAAGCTATTTTAGTTGAAGGAATTTCAAGCTGCAGCCTGTTTGAAATAATTCTACAGGCAAACCTTATATCATCAATATCATCTTTTGCAAGCAGGTATTTCAGTTGAGTTGTTTCATCTGCAGAAGTTAAATATTTGTTGTTCATTAAACTAAATCCTTATTTTAAATAACCCATTCTATAACCAAAACCTATTTTGTATAAACTAACTTTTGTCGGAGAATTCATCATTATATTATTAGTTGTTTAATATTAATTCAATATTTATTATTCAATAAAAATGCTCGGCTTAATTAAACCGGTATACTAAAGGAAAAATTACTTCCTATACCAATTTCACTCTTCAACCAAATATTTCCACCCTGGGATAAAACAAATTCTTTTGAAATAGCCAACCCTAATCCTCTTCCTTTAGGATTACTTCCTACTTGAATAAATTTTTTAAATATTTTTTCCTGATCTTCCGGTGCAATCCCTGCTCCCTTATCTATCACAGAAAATATCACAAAGTTATTTTCTTTCCTACAAACTATTTGAATATCTCCATTTTCATTGGTGTACCTTATAGCATTATTTATAAGGTTAACAAGCACCCAAACAGTTTTTTCAATATCTGCCTGAATCTTCGGTAAGTTCTCTTCTATCTTAGTATTCAACTGGATATTCTTTTCGGCTGATATCATAACCAAAGCTAATACTGCATACTCAATAATATCTTCTGGTTTAACTGTTGTAATATTTAATTTTATATTACCCGATTCAGTCTGCGAGAAATCCAGCAGTTCATTTACCATCTTGGATAATCGTACGGTTTGTTGTCTTATCGCCTGCAATATTTTTTTCTGCTCTTCATTTACTGTTCCGATCTTATCGTTTTCAAGTAGTTTTAGACTAAGATTAATGGATGAAAGCGGCGTCTTTAGTTCGTGGGAAACTGTTGCAATCAGATTTGTTTTAGCAGTATCGCGTTCTTCGAAACTGGTAATGTTTTTTAATACTAAAACATAACCAATTGAATTTTGCTCAAAACCATTTTCAGCAAGTTTAATTTCAATTACTTCTTTGGAAAAGAAACTTTCTTTATTATTAATAAAAATTTGAATTGGTTTATTTTCGGCTTGGGTATTACCATCAAACCGGGGAATTATATCTTTTATAATTTCCCTTATGAGATCATTATGTGTTGCAACGTCTGGGGCATATTTTCCAATAATTTCATTATCCTTTAATCCAAATAATTCTAATGCAGTTTTATTGATAGATACTATGATTTTATTTTCATCAATTACAAGCACTGCATCATTCATATTCTGAAGAATAGCTTCAACTCGTTTTTTTTCAATTAGCAATTGATGCAGGTTATTTTGCTCATATTCTCTTAATCTTTCAGCCATATGGTTAAACGACTTAGCCAAATCGCCAATTTCATCCAACGATTTTATATTTAACTGCTGGTTGTAATTTCTTCTTGTAATCTCATTAATTTTTTCAGTGAGTTGATGTATTGGTTTTACAAGATAACCCGGGAAATAAAAGAGCGACAATAAGGAAATAATTAAACTTACAGTTCCGGTTATTATCATGTATGTTGAAACCCGGTGTGCCGTATTATCTGCTATTAAATTCTTCCTTAGAATCGCTTCCATATTAATGTTATAAATACCATTAACCAGATTAATAATATCTTCAAACTTGTCATTGATTTGAGAGTATGTTAATAGATTTTTATTCTTCAGATTAATTTTATTAGATATTGCATTAGAAATTTTTATCTGGTCGAAGAGAATCTTAAAATTCATGTAACTTTCATTCAGGTTTCTTACTAATTCTTTTTCACCTGTTTCGGTAATGTTTTTAGATTCCAATTCAAAATTCTTTTCGAATTTATTTTTATGTATAATAAATTGTTTTGCAAATTCTGTATCAGGTATTTGATTATTAAAAAGTAAAAGAGCGTTTTGATACATCATGGAGACTGAATGCTGCATTTCCGTGGCGTACTGTACTGACTTATAATTATCCTGTATTATAGCTTTGGAATCTTTTGCCAATTCTCTTATGAAGCTGGAACCAACAAGTCCAAGCAGAAGAATTATAAATGAAAAGAATAATAATATTAAAAGTATTTTCGTTTTAAGTTTTCTCATTGTACGAAACCATCAGTATATCAATGTTTAACTTTTCTGTTTGTTTAATCAATTCCCCAACAATTTTTTTCCCGAACAATTGCTGGAAAAATGATGAATATGGTTTACCAATAACAATAACACCTACTTCTTTTTTTTTCGCAAATTCTAAAATTGATTTTGCAACATCAGCGCTTATTTCCTTAACTACTTCCGCATTTAATTCAGTGGCCATTTTTAAATTATTTAACAAATGCCGCTGGACCGAACTATTTATCCTCTCTGGAGTTTCTTCTGGAGTTTGTATATATAAAACATACCACTTGGAATTATTGATTGCTGCAAGACGCGATGACTTACGAATTAAATTTGATGCACTTTTAAAATTAGAACTAATACATGTTAAAACAGCATTTTCCTTTTGAGGTGTTAAAACTTCATTATCTATTTTCCTTTCAACCTGTCGGGTAACTTCCTTTAATGCCAGATCCCTTAATTGAAGGAGTTTATCCTGTTGAAAAAAATTGTTCAATGCAAGGCTAACTTTATTCTGATCATAAATCTTTCCATCCTTTAACCGCTGTATTAACTCGTCAATAGTTAAATCGATGTTCACAACTTCATCTGCAAGATGTATTATACTATCCGGTACACGCTCTTTTATTTCAACACCTGTTATTTTTTCCACTTGACTTCTGATACTTTCAATATGTTGAATATTTACAGTGCTGATCACATTTATTCCATTTTCTAAAACTTCTTTAACATCTTCCCATCGCTTAGTGTTTCTTGAGCCGGGAACATTTGTATGAGCTAATTCATCAATTAAAACAACCTGCGGTTTTCTTACAAGAACTGAATCGATGTCGAGCTCTTCTAATTTCCGTCCTTTATAAAAAATACTTTTTCTTGGAATTGACGGGAGACCTATTACAAGCGCATCTGTTTCTTCTCTAGCATGCGTTTCTACATACCCAACACAAACGTCAACCCCGCTTTTTAATAATTGATGAGCTTCCTGAAGCATTCTATATGTTTTACCTACACCTGCAGCCATTCCGATATAAACCTTAAACTTTCCCCTGCGGGAAGATTTTATCATCTCGAGAAAACGGTCAACGGATTGGCGTTGTATTGAATCTGTTTGGCTCATTTTAATTTAAGTGTATAAATCATTTTTCAATACCTTCTTCTGCTATGCACCTCAATTTTAACTGATTCATGTTTAGTAATCAACTCGTCAATTTTAAATATTTCATTCAATCCTGATAGATTTTTATTATAACATAGTATTCTTAATAATTTATATTTACAAAAATAACTGTTAATAAATTAACTTCTTTTAGATAGCTATCTTTCATTTTAGGTTATCCAAATTCAAATTCAGTTTAAGCACATTTACGCGTGAAGGACCAAATAATCCAAACAGAGGTTTTTCTATACTTCTGTCAACAAGATTTCTTACTTTCTGCTCATCAAGATTTCTTGCTTTGGCAACACGATTGACCTGAAATAACGCTCCCTGCACAGATATGTGCGGATCAAGTCCGCCACCTGAGGCTGTTACCATATCAGCAGGTATATCAGATTTTTTAATACCTGGATTATATTTTATCAGAGTATCGATTCTAACCTTAACTTGTTTTAAATAATCAGGGTTCGTTGGTCCCTTGTTGGAACCACCAGTAGAAGCTGCATTATAATCTACTGCAGATGGACGTCCCCAGAAATATTTTGGATCAGTAAATTTCTGTCCGATATTTTCGAAACCTATCAATTTTTCGTTTTTGTAAACCGGCAATCCATTTGATTGAGATGGAAATAAAAATCCTATTACCCAGATTAGTAACGGAAATAAAACACCAAACAGGATTACTGTTGAAAAGTGAAGACCTAAAATATTTCTTAGCGATTTCATATTTATACCCTAAAAGAATAGACTTACAAATAAATCAATTAATTTTATACCAAGAAATGGAGTAATAATTCCGCCTAAACCATAGATAAGAATATTTCTTCGTAACAAGGCGCTTGCTCCTATTGGTTTATATTTTACTCCTTTTAATGCAAGCGGAACCAATGCAAGAATAATAAAAGCATTAAATATTACAGCAGATAAAATTGCCGACTGTGGAGAGCCAAGCTTCATAATATTTAATACGTTTAATGCGGGAACAGTAATTGAAAAAAGTGCTGGTATAATTGCAAAGTACTTTGCTACATCGTTGGCAATAGAAAATGTTGTAATATTACCACGTGTAATTAATAGTTGCTTACCAATTTCAATAACTTCCAACAGTTTTGTAGGATCGCTGTCAAGATCAACCATATTTGCGGCTTCCTTTGCAGCCTGCGTTCCTGAGTTCATTGCAACAGCCACATCTGCCTGAGCAAGTGCCGGTGCGTCGTTTGTACCGTCACCCATCATAGCAACAAGCTTTCCACCATTCTGTTCCTGCATTATATATCTTAGTTTATCTTCCGGTTTTGCTTCAGCTATATAATCATCTACACCGGCTTTGTTTGCAATATACTTTGCCGTTAAAGGATTATCACCTGTAACCATAACTGTCTTAACACCCATCTTCCTTAATCTTAGAAATCGTTCCTGTATGCCGGGCTTAATAATATCCTCAAGTTGAATGACGCCTAATAATTTTTTGTTGACTGCCACTGCCAAAGGAGTTCCACCATTATTGGCAATATCGTTTACCCAGATCTCTGCTTCGTTAAATTCGCCGTTGCTTCTTTCCGAATATTTTTTTATTGCATCCCAGGCGCCTTTACGGATTTGCATTCCGTCCTTTAGATCAACTCCGCTCATTCTTGTTTCAGCAGAAAATTTAATAAACTTTGCATCAGTCAATTCTCCGTTTAAAACAGATGAATTATTTTTTTCTGCCAATTCAACAATTGATTTTCCTTCAGGCGTAGAATCTGAAATTGAACTTAGATAACAGTAGTTTGCAAATTCATTTGCATTAACTCCATTAGCAGGATAAAAGTTTGTAGCTTTCCTGTTGCCTATTGTTATCGTTCCTGTTTTATCAAGCAATACAACATCAATGTCGCCGGCATTCTCAACTGCTTTACCTGATTTTGCAATAACATTAGCGCCTAATGCTCTGTCCATTCCTGCTATTCCTATCGCAGAAAGAAGTCCACCGATAGTGGTTGGAATAAGGCAAACAAACAAAGATACAAGTGCCGAAACAGTTATTATTGTATTTGCATAAAAGGCAAATGGGAAAAGTGTTACTGTTACAAATAAAAATATCAAGGTAAAGCTGGCAAGCAAAACAGTTAGAGCAATTTCATTCGGCGTTTTCTGTCGCTTGGCACCTTCAACCAGTTGAATCATTTTATCTAAAAAAGATTCGCCCGAATTAGTTGATACCTGAACTTTTATTTTATCCGAAAGAACTTTTGTTCCCCCAATAACTCCGGAATGATCTGTATCAGCTTCTCTTATCACTGGGGCAGATTCGCCAGTAATTGCCGATTCGTCTATCGTTGCCAAACCTTCAATAATTTCACCATCAGCAGGAAGTGTATCTCCTGTTTCAGCAAGGTAAACATCTCCTTTTTTTAAACTGGATGAACTAATTAATTTAATTGAACCATCGCTTAATACAAGTTTTGCCGGAGTGTCTTCTCTTGTCTTCCGAAGTGATTCAGCCTGTGCTTTTCCACGCTCTTCCGCTATTGCCTCGGCAAAATTTGCGAACAATAATGTAAGGAAAAGGAGAATTGTTATTAGAAAATTATAAATAAAACTTCCCTGATTGGCTAATGGATTTACAATTGTTATGATCGAAACTATCAGCATAATCAATGTTCCAACCTCAACCGTAAACATCACTGGATTCTTTAGCATATATATCGGGTTAAGTTTTTTAAATGATGAACGGATAGATTCCTTTACTATTGTAGGTTCAAATAATTTTAATGTTTTTTTATGTTTCATATTATTTATCTTTTTAATGGTTTACATTGAAAAAAATTCGGCTAATGGACCAAGTGCAAGAGCAGGGAAAAAATTCAAAGCAGAGACAATGATTATTATTCCAAGCACCATTGCTGCAAACGTATAGCTTTCTGCTTTAAGCGTTCCCGCAGATTCAGGGATATATTTTTTCTCAGCAAGCAATCCACCAATTGCAACAGGACCAATTATAGGCAGGAATCTTGCAAGAAGCATGACTATACCGGTTAGAATATTCCAGAAATAAACGTTGTCACCCAAGCCTTCAAATCCGGAACCGTTATTTGCATTTGCTGATGTAAATTCATAAAGCATTTCGGAAAAGCCGTGGTAGGATGGATTATTAAGCCATCCTATATTGGGATTTTTTGCAGCCATATATGAAGAAATTGCAGTGGGTATTAATACAAGGAATGGTGTAACAAGTAAAACAAGTGCGGCAATTTTAACTTCGCGTGCTTCAATTTTTTTTCCTAAAAATTCTGGTGTACGCCCTACCATTAAACCTGCAATAAAAATTGCAATTATTATATAAATGAAGAAGTTTAAAAATCCAACACCTACTCCGCCATAGAGAGCATTAATCATCATATCCAAAAGTAAAACCCCGCCCGAGATTGGAGTTTGACTATCGTGCATTGAATTAACTGAACCATTTGAAGTTGATGTTGTGGAAACACTCCAGTATGCTGAAGCCGCTGCTCCAAATCGTACTTCTTTGCCCTCCATACTACCAAGTGATTGATCAACTCCAAGTTTTGATATTTCCGGGTTACCGGCAGTTTCAAAGCTTACATTTATTGTAACAAATGAAATAAATAGTATTGTCATAATACTAAAGAAAATCCAGGCAAGCTTTTTTCTATTCAGATAATATCCAAAAGTAAAAACTAAAGCTATGGGTATAAAAAGGATGGAGAAATTCTCAACCAGGTTTGTAAAGTAATTTGGATTTTCAAATGGATGAGCAGAGTTAGGTCCAAAGTATCCGCCGCCGTTCGTACCTAATTGTTTTATAGAGATCATTGAAGCAACGGGACCTGTTGCAACATTTACGGTATCGCCCTGTAAAGTTATTACTTTCTGAGCGCCTTCAAATGTTTGAGGTATACCGTTAAGTAGTAATACTACAGATACAACAAGAGATAACGGAAGCAATATTCTTGTGCAGCTTTTTAAAAATAGATTATAAAAGTTTCCAAGGTCTGACGCCTGCTTTTGTATTAATCCTTTAAATAATAAAGCAAGCGCTGCAATTCCTGTTGCCGCACTTACAAACTGAAGGAATGTGAATACTAACATTTGAGAGAGATAAGATGCTCCGGTTTCACCGGAATAATGCTGAAGATTTGTATTTGTTAAAAAGCTTACTGCAGTATTGAAAGTAAGCGCTGGTTCCATATTTGCAATTCCTGCAGGATTTAACAATGGAATTGATCCCTGTAAAAGAAGAATTAAAAATGACCAGGTATAAAATATAATATTCAACAGGAGCATCGCTTTGATATTCTTTTTCCAATCCATTTTTTCATTTAGATCTACTGCGGAAATTTTGAAGATGAAATTTTCAATAGGAATTAAGAAATCTGTCCAAACCCTTTCTCCCTTAAAAACCCTGCTCATGTATTTTCCCATAGGAATTGCAATGATAACAGTTATTAAAAAAGAAAATACAATACCTAATATTTCAGTGCTCATAGCTTTACCTTAAAATTTTTCAGGCTTGATTAATACATAGAAAAGGTAAAGACCAATCAGTATACTTATTATCAAAAGAATTACCATTTGCCACACCTGTTAGAGATTATCAAAAAAATTAATGGATTTATAAATAATCCAGAAAAGAACAGCACTAAGTAATATCATCAAGAAAGTCATCATTATTATTTTTCCTCATTATCTAACTCAAATATTCCAATTGAATGCCAGAGAATAATATTGCGGTTTTAATCCACCAGTCAACTATTTAATTGTTATCAGGAAAATTTAAACGCACCAAGTTTTTCAGAATGAAAAATCAATTTTCAAAATGGTAAGATGGATCGGTACAAATTAAAATCTTATTCGAGGTTATATACTTGGAGTTTGCGGTATAAGGTTGTAAGTCCAATTCCCAGTAATTCAGCAGCTTTTGTTTTACTGCCCTTTGTCATTTCCAGAATATTTATAATATGTTGTTTCTCCACTTGCTCAATCGATAGAGCAGCGTCATATTCAGTCTGCAAAACTTTTTGTTCTCTTAATTCTTTTGGAAGAGAATCAGAAGTTAAGATTCCCCCTTCATTTAAAATAACGGCACGTTCAATAATATTTCTTAGTTCGCGGATGTTACCGGGATAATTATACTCCAAAAGACACTTATAAAAATCTTCTTCAATATTCAGTATTTTCTTTTTGGTCTTTTGAGAAAATTGATTTATGAAAATTTTAGCAAGTTGGGGTATATCTTCTTTTCTCTCTTTTAATGATGGGATTTCAATTTTGAATGTGCTGATCCGATAGAAAAGATCCAACCGGAATTTTTCATTTTTGATATCATCTTCCAAATGCCGGTTTGTTGCTGCAATTATTCTAACATCAACAGTAGTTGGTTTGGTATCCCCGGTTTTAATAAATGAATTAGTTTCAGTAACCCGAAGCAATTTCGATTGAAGAGCATAATCCATTTCCCCAATTTCATCAAGAAACAAAGTTCCGTTATCAGCTTCTTCAAATAAACCTTTCTTGTTTTTAAGCGCCCCGGTAAAGGCTCCGGCTTTATATCCAAACATCTCCGATTCCAATAAATCCTTTGCAATTGCACTACAATTTACTGCAACAAAATGGTTACCACTGCGTAGGCTTGAATTATGAATTGCCTGGGCAAAAATTTCTTTACCTGTTCCAGTTTCACCAATTAATAAAACAGGTGTATCTGTAGCTGCAACTTTCCTGGCAAGAGTTTTTGCCTCGTTAATTAGGAAGGATTCACCTTGTATGTTATCAAAATTATATCTTTCAATTATACGGCTTTCAAGCTTTTCAAGTTTACTCTTAAGAGTAACTTTTTCCATTGCTCTTTCTGCTAATAAAATAATTTTATTGTCTTCATCTCCTTTTGTAATATAATCAAAGGCACCCATCTTTATTGCAGTTACTCCATCCTGGATTGTTCCATAAGCTGTTAGCATAATTATTTCAATTAAAGGATTCAACTCCTTTATCTTTGAAATCAAATCAATACCGTATGCATCCGGTAAGCGCACATCACTTATTACAACCTGAATTTCCTCACTCTTTAAAATTTCAATTCCCTTTTGAGCGTTATCTGCCTGCCATACTTTGAAATCATCCAGCGATAATAATTGTGATAGTACACCACGAATGCTTTCCTCATCATCAATTACCAGAATATTTCCTTTACTCATAAATAACCTGTGTTGGTGGAATAAAGTTATATCAAAAATAAATTTTATACAAACAGGAATTTTAGTTATCTACAGATTGTGTAAAATTCTGTTCGTATAGAAGATATAACTATTACATCGCAACTATTTTGATCATTACATCTTCACTTAGAAAAAATCAGTGCAATTGATAACCAAGATTTTGATTTTAATAAAACCAACTTTCAACAATAAATTTACCAGCCAAGATTATTATTTATTCTTTTCAAACCAACCATAAACAGATGGAATTACCAATAGTGTTAAAATAGTAGACGTTATTAAACCACCAACTACAACAGTAGCAAGTGGTTTTTGAATTTCGGAACCAGTTCCGGTAGCAAACAGCATTGGAATTAAACTAAAGATTGATATTGCTGCAGTCATCAATACCGGTCTCAATCTATTTATGCTCCCTTGCATTATTGCATCTGTTAATACTATTCCATTAAATCTTAATTGAGATATTTGAGAAACTAATACAACTCCATTTAAAACTGCAACGCCAAACAAAACTATAAATCCAACAGATGCCGGAACAGATAAATATAATCCGGAGATGTAGAGTGAGAATATTCCACCTATTAATGCAAACGGTAGGTTAGAAATTACCAGCAGCGCCAGGCGGACTGATCTGAAGGTAACGAATAAAAGTAGTAGAATTAATCCAATAGCAATTGGTCCGATGATCATCAGTTTATTCATTGCTCTTTGCTGATTTTCAAATTGTCCTCCCCACGTTAAATAATAACCCGCCGGAAATTTAACATTCTCTTTTATTTTTTGTTTTGCTTCAGCTACAAAACTACCAATATCTCTTCCTGAAATATTCATCTCAATGCCGATCCTTCTAATACCATCTTGCCGGCTAATCTGAACAGGTCCTTCAATCATTGTTACATCAGCCAATTGTGCAATCGGAATATGCATCCCTGTTTTTGTAGGGACTAATATATTTTCAATCGCTTCAATGGAATTTCTTTTTTCTTCCGGCAGACGAACAGTGATATCAAAACTCCGGTTCTCTTCATAAAACTTAGTAGCGGACTTCCCGGCAATTGCAATTTCAATTACGTTTTGAACATCGCTTATATTTATTCCGTATCTCGCTATTTTTGAACGGTCAATATTGATTGTTAAATATGGCTGACCAGAAACCTTTTCGGTCATTAAATCTGTTCCACCTTCAATAGAAGAAAGCACCTTTGCGATTTCATCCGATTTGCTCTGTAGCAAGTCTAAATCTTCGCCAAAGAGTTTAAGAATCAATTGTGCTTTTGTTCCGGCAACAAGTTCATCAATTCTGCATTGTATCGGCTGGCTGAATCCAAAACCGATTCCCGGTATTGCTTCCAACGATGCCCGCATTTCATTTGTTAATTCTTCTCTTGAAATATTTCGTTTCCACTCGCTCTTTGGTTTTAATATTCCAACGTAACCGGTTTTATCCACACCTCTTGTATCCATTGCAACGCCGGTTTGACCTATTCGTGCTACCACTATATCTAATTCGTCAAACTCTTTCATCTTCTGTGCTGCAAGTTGATTTACTTCCATCGCTTTCGAAAGTGATACTCCGGGAAGCAAAGCAACATCCATATCGAATGCGCCTTCATCCATTGTTGGAATGAACTCCGTTCCTAATTTTGTAAAGAGGAACATTGCTGCTATCAAGAATAATCCGGCTATACTTAACAATACTATTTTCTTTTTCATCACATATTCTAAAAGCGGCAGATAAATTTTCTTTGCATACTTCATTATTAAGCTTTCCTTTTCCGGCTGCGGTTTCAAGAACATTGAGCAGAGAACCGGTATAACAAAAACTGAAAGAAATAATGAAGAGAGCAGAGCAATTGCTACTGTCTTTGCAAGAGGTCCAAACATTTTTCCTTCAATTCCTTCTAATGAAAGAATAGGAATGAATGTAATGGCAATTATTAGCACACCAAAAATGCTGGGCTTTTGAACCTCAAGAATGGCTTTGAGAACCACAAGAATTGGATGTTCATCTTTTTTCATATCAGTATAATGGCGCTGAACATTTTCGACCTGGATTATTGTCGAATCTAAGATCATTCCAATTGAAATAGCTATCCCGCCGAGTGACATTAAGTTTGCACTCAATCCTATAAGCTTCATCACCATAAATGTAACAAGTAAAGAAAGAGGTAAAGCAAGAAGTACAACAAAGCTTCCCCTAAAACTTCTCAACAATAAATACAAAATGAGAAGGACAAGAATGGCTCCTTCGATCAAAGCTTTGTTCACGGTATTAACACTTGCGTTTACTATATCGCTTCTGTCATAATAAGGAACCATTTTAATTTCATACGGAAGGATGTTGTTCTCATTTATTTCTCTAACTTTTTCTTCCACTAGCTTAACAACTTCGCGGCTGTTTTCACCGCGCAGCATCATTACAATTCCGCCAACGGCTTCATCTTTTCCGTTTATCATTGCTGCGCCCATTCTTACAGCTTCGCCAATCTTTACCTGGGCAACGTCTTTTACGTAAGTCGGTGTTCCATCGTGGGATTTCAGCACAATATTTTCTATATCGCTAATGTTCTTAATCAAACCTACTCCGCGAACTATATATTGATCGGAATTCCTTTCAAGTATATTTCCACCAACATTTTGATTATTGTTTTCTATTGCAGAGTAAACTTCGTCTGCTGTTACTGCATACTTTAGTAATTTTTCCGGTGAGACGATTACTTGATACTGTTTGAAGTACCCGCCGAAAGAATTTATTTCATTAACTCCGGCAATGCTTTTTAATTGAGGTGTGACAATCCATTCCTGGATTGTTCTCAAGTTTGTTAAGTAAACAATCTTTGCAAGTGAATCTGCCGGCATATTCCCTTCGAGGGTGTATTGATATATTTCACCCATTGCAGTGGCTATTGGTCCCATAGCAACTTCAACACCTTTGGGAACACTTTCTTTTGCTTCTCCCAATCGCTCAAAAACCAACTGGCGTGCAAAATAAATATCAACATTATCTTTGAAAACGATTGTTACTATTGAAAGTCCGAACTTCGTTACCGAACGCATTTGTTCAACATCAGGTAATCCGCGCATTGCCATCTCAATTGGATAAGTTACATTTCTTTCAATCTCGATCGCGGAAAGTCCATCCGCCTGACTTACCACTTCTACTTGAATGTTCGTTACATCAGGAAAAGCATCAATCGGCAATGTCAGATATGAATACAATCCGAACGCAACTATAAGCAGAGAAAGAAATATTATCATCCCTTTCTGCTTTAACGTAAATGAAATTATTTTTTCTAACATTAGTTTAGCCTCCAGCCAATTCATCTTTTTTCAGTTCGCTCTTCAAATAGAACACACCTTTCGAAACTACTCTTTCACCTTCTCTCAATCCTTCTTTAATTTCAATCCGTTTATCAACAGAGGTTCCGGTAATTACTTTCCTTTGTTCAAAAGCCTGCCCGCGGTTGGGCGTGGTTGTATCGCTTGTTTGAACAAACACATATTCTTGCCCGGCTTCCTTAAACACAGATTCCTCCGGAACTATAATTGCTTTAGCATTTACGCCAACCGGAATCTTTAGCTCACCAAACATTTGGGGTTTCAATTTGTTATTCGCATTACCAAACTCACCGCGTACTGTAATAGTTCTTGATTGTTCATCAACAGTTTGCCCGATATATATTATTCTTCCGTTAAACTTTTCATCCTGATAAGTTGTAGATGTAAATACTGCATTTGTTTTTTGATTTATCTTAGTTATATCCTTTTCATAAATCTGTCCGTCAACCCAAACCGTATTTGTATTAATCACTTTGAAGGCATTCGTTGTTGCGTCAACTAACTGCCCGATAACAACATTCCTTTCAACTACAACTCCATTGATTGAAGATTTGATTGGTAAAGTGCCGGATGTATGTTCTTCATTAATCTTTGCGTCAGTTACATCTTCATCGCTAAGACCAACAGAGTGTATTTTTTTATCTTCTGCTTTGTATTCTGCAAACGCTTTTTCATATTCAGCTTGACTTTCCAATAATGATTTTTGTGATCCGATTTTTTCATCATATAATTTCTTCTGTCTTTCATAATTTGCTTTTGTATAATCAAGCGCTGCTTTTGCTATCAAGAAACCGGCTTTAATCTCTCCAACGTCCAAACCTTCAACCGTCATTAATACTTGTCCAGCTTTAACAAAATCTCCAATTTTAACAAATACTTTATGCACTCTTCCTTGAACAAGCGAACCGATCTGTGCTTCATTATCTTGATTTGTAATTACCTTTGCTGGAATGGATAGATACCCAGTAAATGGTTGTAATTTTACCGTTTCGGTTTCCAATTTTATTTGTTTAATTGATTCGACAGAAAGTATCACAACTTGGCTATGCTCTTTATTATTTTCTATTTTTTTAGGTTCTTCTTTACCGCCACATCCCAAAAGAACAAATGCTAAAATATTTGCTGCAATTAATAATTTGATACTAGCTTTCATCTATTTCTCCAATTCTGATTTATCAATAATATTTTGCCCGACTATTTCCTCAATCCGAAAAACCGATTGATAATGATTGAATAAGGCATTGATATAATTATTCCGCGCGCTTATTAAAGTCTGTTTTGCTTGCAGATATTCAAGATATGTCAATTCTCCTGCATCGTAGCTTTTTATAGCGGTTCTGTAAATCTCTTCAGCTTGCGGAAGAATATCGCTAACATAAAGTTTTACTTGTTTTAGATTATTCTCGTGATCTGTGAAAGCGTTTTTTAATTTTAAAGCGATTTCATTCTTTGTTAATTGCAGTTCTAATTCAGAGATGGACAGATTCGCAACCGCTTCTAGTATTTTTCCTCTTTGATCGAACATAAACCATAGCGGAACTGATATTCCAAATGAAGCACCGTAAAATCCAGTGTTGCCGTCTATCGATTGTTTGAAATAAGCCAGATTAATATTCGGCAGAATGGATGACCACGCGAGACCTTTTTCTACCGATGCTATTCCATAGTTTAATTCGGCAATTTTTATCTGAGGATTTGTTTCTTCAAATGATTTATAGATTTGTTCGAAACTTATTTTATGATCAACAAAAACCAACGAATCTGTTAATCCCGAATTCGAATCATAGCTTTGTTTTCCATACCCAAGTGAGTAATTAAGTTCGGCAAATGCTGTAGTAAGCTCGTTCTTAGCAACTTCCAAATTGTTCTGCGCCTCAGTGAATTGAACCTTTGAGGTTAATCTTTCAAGGTTCGTTCCTTCTCCAACATTTTGTCTTATCTCTGCTTTCTTAAAAAAATCTTCGGAGATAACTAGAATTTCCTCTGCGGATTTTACTTGATACTGTTTAACCAAAACTTTGTAGTAACTTGTCTTCACCTGATTGATGACACTTCTTTCAGCCAGTTCTAGTTTGTAAACTGCAATCTTTTCTTCTTTGCTAAATTTGCTTCCTTTCAAAAAATAAGTCGAAGGAAAATCTAAAGATTGCCTCACCTCAATAGTTCTTTCACTATAGTTACTTAGACTGCTGTTCACCGGTGCATATTCATAACTAACACCAACTTCAGGCTGAGGCAATGATATCCCACTCCAAAATCTTCCTTTCGAAGCTGAAATACTTGCAATTGCGCTTTTTACTTCCGGATTATTCTTTAATCCAATTTCAATCGCTTCCTCAACCGATAAATGTTGATCGATTATTTTGTTCTGCGGTAATGTTCTAATCGACAAAATTAGAATAAGAAATATTATTCTTATCATAAAATTCCTTTATGAAGTTCGATAAAATTATATTTTCATCCTTAGTTGGATGAAATGGTTCTGGAATTTTGGGAAAAGAATTAAATTAAAAAGATATTGTTGAGCAGAAAAAGATTTTCTCTATGAACCGAAAGTGCGTTATTAAATTCTTGGAAGGCAATATTTTGCTTATTTAAATAGAAAACTTCTGAGAGTATAATATCAGGAAGAATATCAAATTCAAGTTTAATATTAATTAAAGGAGTATAAGCTGCGGTAGTTTTACTGGAAGTTACCAGTTTGCAGAAATCGTGTGCAGTGTGGTTATTATCATTATGCGTCAAAAAGTTTAATTCGGAATGAGCAAAGTGAAATGAGAAGCAAAGAAGCAACATTAGCGAAATTATGTATTTTGTCCGTTTTGTCATATTCAAACTTTTGGTGTAGAAAAATACATAATTACAGTTTATTCTGAAAGGAGTTATTCAAATTTTTATTACTGCAAATTTATTATCTAAATCTTCACCAGTGCAAATCTTTTATCAATAATTCCGAAACAATTTATTGAACTCCATATTTCAATAAAATAATCAACCAAAGAATTTATACTTTAAATCGTGCACTAATATCGCGGAGGATTATGGTGAAAATTTTTTCCTTACCAATTTCTGCCTGCGAAATGGAGGCTTCGATTGGAAATACTTCTCCATTTGCACGTAACCCAACTATTGTTCCCAGGCTGCCCATTTGCCTGGATGTAACATTAGTTTTACTAAAATTCATAATGTGTTTAGTGTGTCCTTTTCTATAATCTTCAGGCAAAAGCATTTCTAACTTATTACCCAAAACTTCCGATACTGGGTACTTGAACATTTTTTCAGCAGAATTATTAAATAAAATTATTCTCTGCCTGCTATCGATAGAAATAATAGCATCCATTGCGGTACTTACTATTGCATCAAGGCGCGTATTGGTTTCCTTTAGTTGAGTTTCGATATCTTTTCTATCTGTTATATCAATTCCAGAACTTAATGTTGCAATTATCTTTCCTTCTTCATTTTTGATATATGAATTTTGCCATTCAATAATTCTAGTTTTACCCGACTTGATTAAAATTGGATTTTCATAATATTCCTGTATACCCAACTCACCTTTTATTACCTTATCGAAAACAAGTTTAACTTCAGATTTAATTACAGGCGGTAAAAAATTATCAAACCAGTTTTTACCGACAATTTCGCTTTCTTTATAACCTAAAATATCGCAACCTTTTTTATTGATCATAGAAACATTCTGGGTGGGATCAACTACTAAAATTATAACTCCTGCAACATCCAGATACATTTGAGATCTATCATGTTCTTCCTGAAATTTCTTTTGTGCAAGAACGTTTTCTGTTACATCGGATATTGATAAAACTAAACCATATATTTTTCCATCGGGACTCCGTAAAGGGATTAAACTCCAATCCCAGTATGTAATTCCTCTTTCAGTTAAGTGATCACCAATAAATTGTTTTGAACTTGCTGAATAAGAATTACCAGAAGTTAGTACACCTTTAAATATTTCTGCCAGTCCATCTGTTTTTATTAGATCAAAATAATTCTTGCCAATAAAAAATGATTTCTCCTTTCCATTTACTTCAGCAAATCCTCTATTCACATTTACAAAGTTAAAATTAGTATCCAGGTATACCAGGAGCATATTCGTATTATCAAAAATAGCTTCCAACAATTGTGTTGTTTCCTCAATTTTCCTTTTCACTTTTTTTCTCTCTATTGCATAAAGCAGAGAGCGAATAAGCAAGTTATCATCAAAATAACCTTTTATAAGATAATCCTGAGCGCCAAGCTGAATAGCGCTAAGTTCAAAATTACCATCTTTAACTTCACCAAGAATAACAATTGGTATATCTGTTACATTAGTTAATAATTTCTCCAAGGTCTCAATTCCTTTGCTGTCCGGTAAATTCAGATCCAACAATATTACATCGTATGAATTATTTTTTATCCTTTCTAATGCAGAGTTAAGTTGAATATTGTGGTTCAGTTCAAATCTTTCTTCTCCGCTAAACCGAATCATATCGGAAATTATACGAATGTCTCCAAGACTATCTTCAATTAGTAGAACCTTAATTTTATCCTGATCCATTTAATTGTCCTCTCGACTGGATTTTGCCCTATTACGAAAATTATTTCTAACTTGAAAAAGAAATATTTTGTTGACCAAAATATATCCATGTAACAGTTCATTTCAAATGCTTTACGTGTAACCAAATCTTTAAATCATTTCCTTAATGGAATAGAAGTATCTGAAAATATTCCTTTCTTACAACAGGCATATGTTTGAACTTACCAATTGATATTTCGTTTCTTTAGTTATATTTTAACGGGCAATGGTTAATACAGAATCTAACATACTTTTAAACTCTGTAAAATATTTAAAGTCGGTAGGACCAAAGAAAGCCGAATCATTTGGCAAGATTGGAATAGAAACCGTCAAAGATCTTCTTTTTTATTTCCCAACAAAATATTTAGATAGAACAAACATACTTACTACTACAAAAGTTTATGGTCATTTGATTAACGGTTATGAAGGTGAGGTTACTATTATAGGTAAAGTAGTTGATAAAGAAGTGATCAGATACGGACGAAAAGAAATTCTTAAAGTTCAGGTTAGAGATGCATCCGGATTTTTTGAGTGTGTTTGGTTCCAGGGAGTTAGATTCTTTCAAAATGTATTTAACGAAGGTGAACAGTATGCTATCGCTGGCAAACCCGTTTTAACTAAATATGGAAATCTTGAATTCGTTCACCCTGATTTTGATAGAATTACCGAAACTGAATCTCAGCAATTTCTAAACACAGGAAAGATAATTCCATTTTACAGAGTCTCCAAAGAATTGCGTTCCACTAAGATTGGTGATCTTAGTTTAAGAAAAATTATAAGCAATGCGGTGGAAAAGTATTCCGGATTCCTAACCGAAACTTTACCGGCTGATATAATCGAAGAAGAGAATCTTCTTGGAATTATTGATGCAATAAGAAATGCTCACTTTCCGGAAAATTACGATAAACTTAATTTAGCTTTAACCCGGTTCAAGTTTGAAGAACTTTTTTACATTGAAACATTGGTTGCTCTGCGAAAAAGGAACTATAAAGAAAAAATTGCCGGACATTCAATGAAAATCAAAAGTAAATTAATCCCCGATTTTCTTAAAACGATTCCATTCGAGTTAACAAAAGCTCAGTTAAAAGCTCTTTCAGATATTCGCAAAGATATGGAAAGCCCAAAACCAATGAACAGATTGCTACAAGGTGATGTTGGAAGCGGGAAGACGATTGTTGCATTAATTGCAATGCTTATTGCTAAAGATAATGGATTTCAATCGGCAATTATGGCTCCCACAGAAGTACTTGCGCTCCAGCATTTCAAAACAATTAGCAGCTTTCTAAAAAATTTTGATATTAAAATTGGTTTGTTAATTGGCGGACAAAAAAAATCAGCAAAACAAAAAAATCTGAAAATTAAAGAGTTAAGTGAAAGCGATATAATTATTGGCACTCACGCTCTTTTTGAAGGAGATGTTTCTTTTAACCGGTTAGGATTAGCAATAATTGATGAGCAGCATCGATTCGGTGTTGTTCAACGATCAAAATTAATTAAGAAGGGTGTATCGCCCGATGTCATTATAATGACGGCAACTCCAATCCCACGCACTTTATCAATGACTGTTTATGGAGATCTTGATGTTTCAGTTATTGACGAAATGCCAAGAGACAGGAAACCGGTTAAAACTTTTCTCCGTGGAGAGAGCAAACTGCCTCAGATATTTAAATTCATAATTGATAAATCAAAGCAAGGTTACAAATCCTTTATAATTTATCCATTAGTACAGGAATCGGAAAAGCTGGAACTTAAAGCTGCAGTAACTAATTATGAAACACTAAAAAACACTTTCCTTAAAGATGTTGATGTAGGAATGATTCATGGTCAGATGTCCATTCAGGAAAAAGAGGAGGCGATGCAAAGATTTTCTGCTGACGCCTTAAAGGTTCTGGTTGCAACAACTGTAATTGAAGTTGGGATTGATATTCCTGATGCAAACATTATTATAATAAATGATGCACATCGGTTTGGTTTATCGCAACTTCATCAATTAAGAGGAAGAGTTGGAAGAAGTGAAAAGCAGGCGTACTGCATTCTTATTACCAAAGATGAATTTGCAGAAAAAATATCTTCCAAAAATCTGCAATTAGAATTTCTTTCTCCGGCTTTATTAGAAAAAAACAAAACTGCTGCTCGAATTCAGTCGATGGTTAAATACAATAGCGGTTTTGATATTGCTGAGATTGATCTTAAGCTACGCGGACCCGGTGATATTTTTGGAATAAAGCAAAGCGGTTTCCCAGAATTGAAATATGCAGACATCATTTCAGACATGGATTTGTTAATCAAAGCAAAGGAAAAAGCATTTAGCATCATTGCGCAGGATCCCAGGTTGATTTTACCTTCTCACAAAATCATCCGCGATAACTTACTTACATCTTACAAAGAAAATATTAACTACTCTAAGATCGCTTAAAAAAAAATTCTGAGTGTTACCCTCAAAAAAAAATCAGAAAAAACTTTTTAAAAATGTTTCATTTAAAAAAAAATTATTTATTTTTGTATAGAGATTAAAAAAATATTTTTGTGAATTTTTTTTTGAGTTATTATGTTGGATGTTTTAAGAAAAGATGTTGCGTTTAAGTTTTTATCAGTTATATTTATTTACATAAACATAAGGAGCCGATATTACATTTCATTCTGAGAACATTCGCTTGAATGTTGTGCTTACATTTAATGTAAGACCGGAAGAAGATTCATCAACTGAAAATCTGGCTTCCTCCGAAATAGTCTCCTCAAAATCAAACTCATCACAAACTACTCCAAGAAAATTCAATGATGTGTATGCTGAATGGGATACTTTTGAAACTATTAATGCTGTTAGAAGCGCTTTAGCAATAAATCATAATGTAACGCTGGTAGAAGCAGATGAAAATGCTTATGAAAAAATTAAATCTAACAAACCGGATATTGTATTTAATGTTGCTGAAGGAATGCACAGCATTAGCAGAGAAGCTCAAATACCGGCGATGCTGGATATGCTTCAAGTTCCCTATACAGGGTCTGATCCTTTAACACTTGTTACTTGTTTAGACAAAGCCCGCACAAAAGAAATTCTATCTTATCACAAAATTAAAAACGCAAAGTTCATCACTGCTTCAAGCAAAAACGATTTACTAAACTTCGATCTAAAATTTCCGATTATTATTAAACCGATTGGTGAAGGATCGAGTAAAGGAATTTTCAACAATTCATTTATTGCCAACATAACTGATTTGGCAATTGCAGTTGAAAAGAATTATGAAATTTATAAACAGCCATCTTTAATTGAAGAGTTTTTACCTGGAAGAGAATTTACTGTTGCTATGATTGGGAATGATGGAGATGCTTCAGCACTTCCGATTATAGAAATAAATTTTGATACTCTTCCGGAAAGTTTAATTCCAATTTATTCATATGAAGCAAAATGGATTGTTGACCGCAGAGAAAATCCGTTGCAAATTTTTTCTTGCCCAGCTAAAGTGGATTTTGAATTGGAAACAAAAATTAAGGACATTGCGCTAAAGACATACAAAGTTTTAAATTGCAAAGATTGGAGCAGGATTGACGTACGTTTGGATTCGCAGGGTGAACCAAATATTATTGAGGTGAATCCACTGCCAGGAATCCTTCCGGATCCAAAAGATAATTCCTGTTTTCCCAAAGCAGCACGTGCTTACGGCTGGGATTACAATCAAATGATTAATTCTGTTCTTTACATTTCAGCAAAAAGGCATAAACTTATATGATAGATAGAAAAGCAAAAATATTAATCTGCTATAATGAACCAATAAAGTTGTTCATCAACTATCTTGGTAAAGAAATTCATTCCTCGGAGGAAGATGTTGATACATCAGAAAGTGAATTGGCAAACCATATAAGCGAAGTTATAACCAGTTTGCAAGTCTTCTACGACAATATTGAAGTATTGACAGTTAATCAGAATATTGAATCCTTTCTTGCCAAAATTAAACATTACCAACCCGATGTAATATTTAATTTTGTTGAATCAGTTAATGGAATTTCTCATTACGAAGCTTACATTGCCGGCTTATATGATGTTATTGGGATTGATTACACTGGCAATACACCAATTTGCCTAGCAACTTGTTTAGATAAATCCAGGACAAAACAAATTTTGAAATCGTTCGATATAAAAGTGCCAAACTATTATGTTGCTGCGCTGGGTGAAAAACTTGCAAGCGAAAAATTTCAATTAAAATTTCCGGTTATCTTAAAACTGCTAAAGGAAGATGCAAGTATTGGCATTTCGGAATTTTCAGTCGTCAATTCTTTAGATGAAACAAACAACAGGTTAAAATTCCTTTTTAAAACTTACAAGCAAGATGTATTGATAGAAGAATACATTAACGGAAGAGAATTAAACGTTGCAATTCTTGGAGAGGAAACTTTACCAATCTCAGAAATTGATTTTACAGGTTTACCCAAAGATTTTCCCAAAATAGTTACTTACGAAGGTAAGTGGTCCCCAAAGAGTGTTTATTTTAAATTTACTAATCCAATTTGTCCGGCAATTATTGATGATGACCTGAAGAATAAAATTGAAGCAACAGCTAAAAAAGTATTCCAGGTTATGAATTGCCGTGATTATGCCCGTGTTGATATGCGTATTAGTAAAAGCGGTGTGCCATATGTAATTGAAGTAAATCCAAATCCAGATCTTTCATCTGATGCCGGATTTGCTAGAGCCGCTGCCGCAACAGGAATTAGTTATCCTGAATTACTAAAAACAGTTTTAAATTTTGCATTTGAACGGAGATTAATTGATTCGAAAATTAAAGTCTGACGATCGAAGTCAAATTGAAAATTTACTTGCGCACACAAACAACTTTAATAAAGTTGAATGCGAAATTGCAATGGAATTAATAGACATTGCATTACTACAACCCGGGCAGGAAGATTATAACATCTTTGTTTATGACGAGGATGGAAAAGTTTTAGGTTATCATTGCACTGGTAAAAGAGCACTTACAGATGGAGTGTTTGATCTTTACTGGATTGTTGTTGATCCGGAAAAGAAAAACAAAGGTATTGGAAGCCAGCTATTAAAGCATGCGGAGGATTTAGTAGCAAATAAAGGTGGAAGATGGTTACTCGCAGAAACTTCATCTAAAGAAAGTTATCTTGCAACCAGAGATTTTTATCAGAGGAAAAAATATTCAATCGTTGCACAGATAAATGATTTTTATTCTTTGAATGATAGCTTAATAATTTTCGGAAAGTACTTTAAATAATATAAAGGGAAAATCAATGGAACTTTGGCAAGAAATGCTCAGGCAGAGCATTCACACAGTTGATCAGCTTGTTGATAAATTCAACCTTGATCGGAAAATCGCCGAGCAGCTCGACGTTTTTTTTCAGGCGAGAATTAATCCTTACTACTTAGGCTTGATCAAATATCCAGGCGATCCAATTTGGCAGCAATGTGTTCCAAGCCAGGTTGAATTGGAAGATTTGGATGCAAGCGAAGATCCCCTTAATGAAGATGCGATGAGTCCGGTTCCAAACATTACGCATCGGTATCCTGATCGCGTTTTATTTTTAGTTACAAGTCAATGTGGAATGTACTGCAGATTTTGCACCCGCAAAAGAAAAGTGGGAAACTCAGATAAAATTTCTATGAAGGGTTTGGAAGCCGCATTTAAATACATAGAAGCTCATAGTGAAATAAGAGATGTAATACTATCCGGTGGCGATCCCCTGATGTTAACCGATTGCATGCTGGAAAAAATTCTTGCACGGCTTCGGCAAATTCCTCACCTGGAAATTATTCGCATTGGGACAAAAATGCCCTGCGTTCTGCCGCAACGGATTACACCTAAACTTTGTAACATGATAAAAAAATATCATCCGGTTTATGTGAACACTCATTTTAATCATCCCTGGGAAATTACTCCGGAAAGCAAAAAAGCTTGCGAAATGCTTGCTGATGCCGGCTGTCCTGTTGGCAATCAAACCGTGTTGATGAAAGGTGTGAATGATAATCCCGCAATCATCAAAGAGTTGATGCAAAAACTTCTTGCTATGCGTGTAAAACCATATTACCTCTATATGGCTGATGAAACTAAAGGCGCTAACCATTTTAGAACTTCTATCCGTACCGGAATTGAAATTATGGAAAACCTGCGCGGGCATACAAGCGGGTTGGCAATTCCATATTTTGTTATTGATGCTCCGGGCGGCGGTGGAAAGATTCCAATCTTACCAGAATACGTTTTACATCATGATGAAGAAAAGATTATACTGCGCAACTACAAGGGTGAAATATTTATGTATGAAGACATTGTAGGTAAGAAAGAAAAGTTGCAAAGGTTAGTTGTAAATAAAAAGAATGGAAATGGCAACGGAAATGGTAAACATTTGAAGGAAATTAAAAAACTTGTTCCTGAAGAATTTCCTGATATGGTTCTAAGCGAAAATTAAAATAATTGATTGTTTAATTGCTGCATTGTTAAATTGTTTTTACAATTAACAGTGCAGCTTTTTTTTTTAATCCTTCCAGACAATTTTATTTATATCCTTCTCCAAAGATTCAGCAGGAGCTTCAACTATTCTACCCAACTCTTTTCCTTCACGGTAGAAAATAAATGTCGGCACCAATTCAATTAATAAACTATCTGTTTCACCGCTCAAATCTTTTTTATTTCTATCTACAGCAATCAATTTAACTTTGTTGGATGGATAACCAAGAGAATCCAGGATTTTAAATAATCGTGGTACCTCGCGCCGGCTATCGCTGCACCAGGTGCCTAAAATAACTGTAATATCAACATCTTTAATTTTATTAGAAATGCTGTCTAATATTATTTTGGATGGATTATAATTTTCATATTCTGAATTAAACCACCAGGAATAGCTGGTATCCTGAAATGCTGAACGGGAAATTTCTCCAACCAGCATTTGCTTTTCAGATTTTTCGTCAATAATAATTTTATATTTTTGCTGGGCGGGAATTAAAGCCACAAAAACCAGAAGAAGCAAAAAGCAAAATGTTTTCATTTTATTTCTCGGAAGAATTTTTTCTAACATCCATTCCCCAAAAGAGTTTCTCTCTTAGGATTTTGAAATAGTTAATTGAATTGGTTCGTATCAACTTTACTTTTTTAGTGCTTTTATACACAACCAAATCCAATGGTGGTGGATTGCTGTGAACTCTCTGTCCATCACAATTAATATTTACTTCTGTATGATGCGAACTAACTGTAAGATATATTTTTTGGTGGCTTGCAAGAACTATTGGTCGCATTGTAAGTGTGTGCGGAGAAATTGGGCAGAGTGTGATTACATCGGCTTTCTGATCAACAACAGGTCCGCCTGTTGATAAGGAATAACCAGTTGAACCAGTTGGTGTTGCCAGGATCAAACCATCTGCTGAAAAAGTTGTAACATAATTATCATCAACACGAATGGAAATTTCAATCATCTTAGGCCAGCCACCTTTATCAATAACAATATCATTGATTGAAAAAAACTTTTTCTGATGACATTTTAGACAATCTCCTTCAAGTACAATTCGTTCTTCAACGGAATATTCGTTGTTCTTCAATTCAGTAAGCAGTAAATCCAATTTGTTCATTTCAAACTCAGCCAAAAAGCCAAGCTTACCGAAGTTAAGACCAAGAATTGGCGTGCCATACTCCAATGCATGATGGGCGGTTGTTAACATTGTACCATCGCCACCGATAGAAACTACTAAGTCACTGTGTTTGAAAATTTCATCAATTGGTTTGTAAAGGGCATTTTTAAGATGAGCGTAAGATTCAACATCAAGCTGCTGCAAGGCTTTGCATAAAATAAAATCAAAACCAAATTCTTTCAAACGGCTTGTAAATGTTGAAACAACTTCAACAATATTTTCTTTGCTTGTATTTGGGATAATTCCGATAGTCATAATTTTAATTCATTTTAATAATTGAAGAACACAAACAATATAAATTTTGAACGGCATGGTTTTATGCCGCGGCCCAACACAGTTATGCAGGTTTGAAGACCGACGCCAATAATTATTTATTAATTCATTTTGTTAACCACTCTCAAAGAGCAACCAACATTTACAATGCACTTTATACCCATATATATGCCGAAATATTTAAAGCGACCGGTTTGAATAACTGGTTATGTTGTATTAAAAATTTATTGGCTCTGGTATAAGTAATTGTTGCATACATCTTAAAGCATATTCATCAGTCATTCCAGAAACATAATCTGAGATAATCTTGGTAGTTGATGTCTCTTCTTTTTTATAAAATGATTTCATTTTTTGAAGATAGTTACAAAACGATAAATCAATTTTTTTTGATTGTTTGATATTATATTTTCTTCCATCGAATCCATTTCGATCAAATAAATTTTTAAAATATTCAAAAAGATATTCAATGATTCTCTCTCCATCATTTCTCCATTTCACAATATCAGGGTGAGAATATATTCTTGAATAATTGAAATCCTTGAGTTCCATTATCAAGCTGTGTTTTGCATCAGAAAATTGAATACTTTCTTTATCGGTAGATGTTTTAATTAAATCTAGAACTAAGGTGTTAATAATCTCACCGTTGGTTTTCCCCAATTCATTTTGAATCCTTTTGGGAATGTCTTTTAATTCAAAAAATTTTGCTAAATAAGCATCTTCAATATCACGACCAAAATATGCTATCTTATCGCTTAATCTAACAATACATCCTTCATATGTAACTGGATAATATTTTCTATCTGTAATTTCATCCAAATTAATGTATTCTGATCTTGGAGATATTTCCCTTTCGAACTTTTCACCGCAATGACATATTATGCCATCTTTAACTGCATAAGTAAGATTTAATCCTTCACCATTGTTTGCTAAGTATTCAACAACACGATAACCATTGACTTCATGGATAAATGAATTGCCATCACCCATTAGTCTGTTCAAAACCTTTTCACCAGAATGACCGAATGGCGCGTGTCCTAAATCATGACCTAAGCCAATTGCATAAGCTAATTCTTCGTTTAGATTCCATCCATTGTTTGAAGAATTTAGACCTTTACAAATTGAGGCTGCGATTGAAGCAACATGTAAAACATGTTCAATTCTTGTACAAACATGATCGTTTTGAGGTGAGAAAAATACTTGTGTTTTGTGCTTTAATCTTCTGAATGGCATTGAATGAATAATAGCGGTATGGTCTCGGAAGTATTCTGTTCTTGGATATACATCTCTCTTTTTTCTACGTTCTAATAGTTGCGAATCATTTAATGAACTTTTCTTCATATGTATCCTCAATTATGGATAAGATTTTTATGCAATGTTGTATTCTAATTCAATTATGCTTTTTTCAGGCATTGGAGCTGTATATAATTTATGATATGCTTGACCTATTATACCAGAAAATCGTTCAATTATTATTTGCTTGTTACCAGCCTTTAAAGTTTGTTCAATGGCAATATCATAATACTCATCTATGTACACTATTCTTTTTACACCAAGTTGATATGCTTTCTTTGCACATAGATTACAAGTGCGAGAAGTTGTATATAAAGTAGAACCAATTAGGGAGATATATCCATTTGCGCTAGCTTGGAATAATGCATTTTCTTCAGCATGAAGTGCACGAGTATATTCTGCTTCTTTTTTCTTATCAATCACAGCCTTTTCAGTTCTAAAACAAAAGGGTTCTTCCCTTTGTTTTAATCCCTTAATATGATTTGTAAATTTTTCACTTCTTTCATATCCACTAAATATGAGCGGAGTAGAATTATTAACTAGTTCCTCACATGTTCTAAGTGCACAGGGAATCTGCCCTTTTGGGGAATCATTCCATCCCACTCCAATTACTTTCCTTTCTTTATCAATTACTATTGCGCCAACTTGTCGGGAGATACAACCAGATACCAATCGAACTGTCATCGCTAATTGCATACATCTTTCGTCTTGCGTAGGAGTTACACACCCAGGTCTTTTTGATAAAGTGACTAGCTTGATTATCCCAAATCTGAGTTGTTCGAAATTTTTAGATTCTGATTCTTGATTATATATAAACATATCTGCTTTTTTAATACATTCATCTATATCTTGTGATGTAATCCTTAATGGAAATTCATCATTGTTTTTACTATACATTTCAGCCTTCTCACGATTTTCTATTTTTTTTGATGATTCATAATCTAAACGTTCGAGCATATTCTTTTCTCTTTTATCAACATCGCGTAATACCCCAATAAGATAGAACTTACTGTATTGATGCTTGAAGTATTCTATTTCATATGGATTCTTAAGAGTATCAATAACAAATGAATGCGTGTCATTAATTAGAATAAAAGCTCGAATAAGTTTATTCATTGCCTTCGGAAGTGTAAATATATTTTCTGCTTTAATTTCTCTATCAGATTCCTTTTTGTCTACAGAACCATATCGTCGTATTTCATCGCCTAAGTTTTGTAGTCGCTCTATAAAATTACCTAGTTCTTTTTTGATATATTTTTGTTTGAAGTGAGAATATATTTCTTTTGAAACCTCATAAGCATCAATGAGTTCAGAAGCAGTTTCAATGGAAATTATGGGGTCAGGTGAAGAGAAATGGTAAATACCCTTTAATTTTTGTTCATTTTTCTCAATCTTATTTGCGATGTCAGGAAATTCAGTTTTTGAAATTCGTCCTTTAATTAATGCATCTAAAAAAAATGAAAAAATAATTTTTGATACTTCAATAGAGATAAAAGGCTCCCATGCGGTTTTATTCCAATAATATTTTAATTTATTGTAGACGCGTTCATCCATTTTCGTAATAATTTCTAAATTAAAGGAAATATTGATTGAGTTATAACCAGGAATTTCGGGTTTATTCTTAGAAAGCAAAATTTCTTTGGTTGTACTGCAACCTACACCAGTATAGCCTGTTAAACCAATAACAAATGGTTCGTCTGTATTATTATATAATGAACTCAAATAATTCGTAATGTTATTCATATTATTCTCTTTATTTTTTGAAAAATTGTGATAAAGCTACTCCAATAGCAACAAAAGCCGTAAGACCAGTTGTATTACCAAAGAAGTAATTTCCTATAAAAAATGATGTGATTATTATAGCAGGTGAAATAAACTGTTTAACTTTTTCTTTTCTTTTTGCCTTATTATTTAATTCATTCCAGATGTCTATTAATAATGCATTTCTATTATTGTCTTTATTACATGACTTTGAAGAAGGTTCTTTGTTTTCTAAAAATACTATAGTAGATACTTGTTGCCCTTGTTTTAAGGTTATTTCATTCTTCGATAAATTATGCAAAACAAGAAGTAGGTTTCCACTCCAATCAGGGTCAATGGTGGTAGTATCATTTATAATACCTTTAGCGGTAATAGAAACTTTTGATACAACAAGACCAGAGTACATTTTATTTGATGGCATTGTTAGCTTCTCTAAAGTTGTTATAAATGCTGTTTCATTTGGCTTAACTTTAAACTCTTCATCATCTTTGATCTTGAACTTATTAGCACGACTTGAAATCGAATATTCATAACCAATTCTTAAATCATATCCAATAGGGGTTAGACTTTCTTCAATAAAAGGACTAAGCCTAATTTTATCTTCTAGAATATTATCACTCGAAGTCCTATCAATTATCCTTTGTAAGGTTGTATCTGTTAATAATGACATTAAAACCTCCTATCTATTGAACAACATAACTAGCACTTATACCGAAAATCTATTTACTTGTTTCGCTTATATAGTTCAACTTTAAATCTCTTAGCACGTCTTGCAAAAAGTGGTCTTCCCTTTCAGATAAATTTCCTTTGGTTTTAATAGTAAGCATATCTAAAATATCAATCGCCATCTTGGCTTGCTCTAAATTAATCTCTTCTTTATTAGAAATCGGATTCTTTAGTTTTCCTAAACCAATCAATCCAAGCTGCTGGTTTTGGAAAACAACCTGCATAAAAAGAAATTCCTGAGCTTCAGTCAGATTCATTTTTAATGCTCCTAATTTATCCTAATGAATTGCTGCACCGCTAAATTGATAAATTGTTCAGTTAAATTCAAATGGATTTTCTTAGTTCCCACAACTTACAGTATTTTGTAAATACATAACCAGCAGAAAAAATTGAAAGAATAAATCCATGAAGTCCATCTAAAAAGCCAAGCTTTACAAAATACATTTTAATAAATATGCTTAAAGGTCGAAGAAGAATATCAAAAATTGAAGCACTTTTATTCTGCCCGGCTAATTCCTCCGCAGCAAGAGAAGTGTAGATATTAAATTTTTTAAAATAATGTTCAATAGTTGGATCTGTCCAATGATCTAAATCGGATTTTAGTTCGCTAACTTTTCCTTCCACAATCAAATTTTCGTGAACGGTGTTTTGGTTAAATTTTACATATTGCTTGTTAAACAGCCGGGTAACTCTGCCGGGATACCAACCACAATGCTTAATCCATTTTCCTAAAAAGTAAGCTTTACGCGGGACTGAATATGCAATTTCAGCAGGCTTATTATTCTTAAACTCATTTAACTCATGCGATAACTCAGGAGTAAAAGATTCATCGGCATCAATCCAAAAAACCCAATCGTTGGAAGTTTTTGAAAGAGCATATTGCTTTGTTTGCGCATAGCCCTGCCATTCAACAAATTCATAAAAAACATTTTTACTCTTAACAATCTCTGTAGTTTTATCTTTTGTACGGTTATCTATCAGTACAATTATTTCATCAATACAATCCTTCTGACTGTCTACGCACTTGCCAATATTCAATTCCTCGTCTTTAGCAATAACAATGGATGATATTTTAATTTTCTGTTCCAAGTTTAATCTAAATTTTATTACTACCGGTTAAATTATTATTTATTAAAGCTGTTTTATAAAAGGCTAAATTTAATCCAAGTGTAAACCAAACCATTGTTATGATTTCATGATCACCGAAATTCCATTCAGCGAGTCCGGAGACTAAAAATCCAACAAATACAGCGAGTGCGCCAAGCGAATACGAAGAAGCAAATTGAATCGATTTAAGCTGCTTATAAATTTTAATATGTGTTAATAATATTTTTAACAGTAAAGCCATTACAATTAAAAATCCAAAAATACCAAGCGCAGCAAGAAGCTGTACGTAATTATTATGAAGATGACCGAACGTTTCCTTTTCAAAATAATTCATGTACTTTTTGTATACCGGGTGCATGTCAATGTCGCCAACGCCAAAAAACGGATAATCTTTCCAAATTCTATAGCCAGCTTGCCACTGATATTCCCGCTGAACATTAGTTATATGGTATGGATCAATAATGGAATTCAGTCTGCTTAATTTAACTTCGCTAAAGTAAAATTTATTGTTCTCAAAAGCGGCTGTAAATGGAGCAAACGGTAGTTGGCTTGTATTTATTATTTTTATTTTATCTCGAATTGGATATTCCAATTCATAAAGTTTACCTGAAAAGTCTGTAATAAAGTACTTATCGCTGGAAGAAATAAAGTTGAATGCTTTCTTCAATAAAATATTATCGTCAATTTCCTTAACATCAGTCAAATCAATTTTCAACAGCTTTACGCTGCTTCCTGTTGAGAATAACAAATAGTTATTTACAAGTGATAGGAAACCAAAATTGGTAATTATTTTTTTGTTAAATATTTTTTTTGCAGGTAATCCGTTCTGCAATTGATAAACCATTAGAAGATTATCAACAGTATAGCAAGCCAGGTTAGTTGAATCGACTGCAAGATAACGAATATTTTTCAGTTCAGGGAAGCGGTGGTACTGCCCGGTTTCTGTTGGATTAGTAAAAATTGTTAAACCGCTATCAACATCCGCAACATAAAAATTTCCATTTGCAATAAGCGAAGAGTAAGTTAAACCTGGTGATAGAAATTCTTTTTGAAAAATAAATTTATCCTGATTTACTTTTCTAAAAACTCTCAACCGATAATCCGATAAAGAAGCCAGATAATAATCATCTTTCCATTTTAAAAAGGAAGCAATAGGCGACTTTACTTGAAGAATATTTTTATATTCTGATTCATCAAACAGAAACACTCCTTTTTGATAATCGCTAACAAATACTTTTTTTCCTTCCGGATAAATAAACTGTGCTCTCCCCTGTGTTGCGAACATTCTTTCAAGATGTAGTTTGCCATCTAAGTAAGAATAAACTGAAATGCTGCTTTTGTTTGTTTGCATAAAAGCAAAAGTTACAACAAAGACTATAATTGCACCAAGCATCAACCATTTCTTTTTTATGATCAGAATAAGTAAAATGCCTGCTGCAGTTCCAATCCAGGCTGCACGGGTATAACTTGCAAATAGTGCTAAAGATGAAATAATAAATCCAGAAACATAAAATAATTTCTCCCAGATTTTTGTTTTTTCGTTCACCAGTAAAGCAAAAAAGAATATTGTTGTAAAACTAATTAATCCACCGGCTGTCATTACATATTGAAAAGGAGAAGGACCTTTCGATTCAATTTGATAAAGCTGAGAGATGAAATGCTCATATGCAAATACAATGTAAGCAAGTATTGTTATGAACGCCGCCCACAAATAAATTTTGAAAAATAATTTCGCTTTTTCTAAATCTTCTGTGGCTGCAACAATTGTATAAACAATCGGAATAAGAAGAATTCTTTTTAATAAATTGTTGAATGCGAGCGGTTTGTTGATAGACAAAATAGTGGAAATAATTTCTGCCAGCAGAAAAAGTAGGAACAGAATTTCCAGACCTGTTTTTCTGAATTTATTTTCCTTAGAAACGAAATACCTGGCAGCCAACAAAATTAGACCACCATAATATCCAAGCTGGTTTATAAAGATTGAGTTGTTAAGACTAACTAAAAAAATTACAACACATCCTAAAATCAGCTTATCCAAAACAGCTATTGTATTTGCTTTTTCCAAAGTTATCTCTGCTCTCTGAATTGGAGCTCGTACAATTTTTTATAAATTCCTTTTTCGTCTTCCATCAGAATATCATGTTTCCCTTGCTGAACTATTTTCCCATTATCAAGTACAACAATTCTATCAGCATTCCTGATTGTGCTTAAGCGATGAGCAATAACAAATGTCGTTCTGTCAAACATTAATCTTTCAATTGCTTCCTGAACTAATACTTCAGATTCGCTATCAAGCGCAGAAGTTGCTTCATCAAAAATCATTATTGGTGGATTAACAAGAAGAGCACGTGCAATTGATAACCTTTGCCGCTGCCCACCTGAAATTTTTGCGCCTCGTTCACCAACAATTGTATCGTAACCTTTCGGAAATTCCATTATAAAATTATGTGCGTTAGCAGCTTTCGAGGCTTCAATAATTTTATCCATTGAATAATTTTCCAAACCATATGCAATGTTATTCCGGATGGAATCATTGAATAGAACCGTTTCCTGCGTAACTATTCCAAGCAGTTTACGAAGATCTTCAATCCTAACTTCTTTTATATTGATTCCATCAACTAAAATATTTCCTGAAGTTGGATCGAAGAACCGGGGAATTAAATCTACCAGTGTAGTTTTACCGGAACCGCTGCTGCCCACGAATGCAATTATTTCACCTTTCTTCACATTAAAATTAATATTGTCAAGAACCAATTCATCTGCGTCATCATAATGAAAGGAAACATTTCTGAATTCAACATTACTTGTAAAGCTTGTTAGTGGTTTGGGACTTTCGATGTTTTTTATTGCTGGTTCAGTATCAAGTATTTCAAAAACTCTGTCAGCAGCGGCGCTGGATTCCTGAATTCTACTGTTCACGCTGCTTAATTCTTTTATCGGCGGCATAAGTTGAAATATGGCAAAAAGAAATCCAAGAAACTGGCTCGCTTTCAATGTTCCTTCCTCAAGGACTAAACGCCCACCATAATAAACCAGAAACACTCCGACTATAACACTTAAAAACTCGGTTATCGGTGAAGCTGCATTTCTTATTCTTACAATTTTTAAAATCAATTTGAAAAAGCTGTTGGTTTCCCTCATAAATTTTTTGTTCTCGTAATTCTCCATTCCAAATGCTTTTACAATTTTAACTCCGGAAATGGTTTCGTGAAGAACAGTAGTTATATCTGCCATCTTTTCCTGAAGTAATCCGCTTTGCTTTCTAAGAATCAATCCAATCCAACTTATAATTCCGATTGAAAATGGAAGGACCACAACAGAAAATAGTGTTAATCGCCAGCTTATTGACAGAGCAATTCCAAGAAACACAATTATATTAAGCGGTTCACGGATTAAATTCAGGAACACGGCGGAGACGCTTGCATTAACAACATTTACATCATTTGTAATGCGCGAAATCAGATTGCCGGTCTTTTCATTCTTAAAATAACTCATTGGAAGTTTGTGTAAATGAACATAAGCGTGGTTCCGAAGATCTCGTGTCAATCCCTGTTCAACTACTGCCAAATAATATGCTTGAAGATAACCAAAAAGATTTTTTCCAAGAAAAGTAAAAAGAACTAGGAAACAAATTTTCATTAATGCTTCCGTTTTTGTACCGCTAAAAACAAAATTATTAAATGCATCTGATATAAAATGTTTTAAATTATCAAACCAGCCGGGTAAAACCTGTGCTACTTTTTCAATTTGCGACGGCTGTTGTTGAGTTGTAATTGTTTTTGATTCCTGGAATAATGTATCCAGGAGAGGAATGGTTAAATAAATCGATCCGCCATTAAGCATTGCAAAAAGAATTGTACAGAACACGGATGCAGTTAGATGCCGCCAGTATGGTTTAACGTAGTTTAATATTCTAAAATATGTTTTCACTTTTTTCTTATAAACTTGACTAATAAAATTGCGGGATGACCGGGATTTTTTTTAATCCACAGCCACCTGTAACAGAAATTGTCTCAACTATTTGTTTATTATCCAGATCGTAAATATAAATTTTTGATTTTCGACCGAAGTCATCATCAAAAAAAAGAAAATTGGATTTTATTAAGAAATTTTTCTCGCCGCTGTTCACCCATTGCTTAACTAATTTTTTATCCTTTACATCAAATATAGTTAAAGTAGAAGTCTTTGGAGAATTTGTATGGATAGTTTTGTTAGATGGTGAAATATCAACAGTTGAAAATATTAATTGTTTTCCATCCACCCAGACTATTTGATTCAATTTCTGATCCGTTGAAAAAATAAAATACTTTTGCGTAGATGTTTTTAAATAATAATTGTAAACGCCATTAAAGGTGGAATCCACCAGCGAATATGTATTATCCGGAGCATTTCTTTTAATCATTCGCTTTGGTAGTTGAGGATAATTTTCTTTAACTAAGTCAAATGTTTGCTTAATATCTGAAAGAATTCTCCCATTAGTACCAAAGATAGTAGTTTGCTGATTTACAAAGGTGGAAACCTTTTTATCGAACGAATTAAAAATCATTTTAAATGAATTATCATTTTCCCAAACCGTAAATAGCTGTATTACGTCGCCAACATCTTTTACCAATTCAACTTTTTCTTCTGAAGTATTGACCTTATACAATTTTACACCATTTATAAAAGGAAAGATTCCCTTCCTCCCGGATTTAATGGCTGTTAGAAGGAAAGCAATATTTGTATCACTTGAACTCACGAATTCAATAACATTCTCGCCGGACAATCGCCAGAATATTTCAGAGGATTTTGATTTCAAATTAAATTTATACAATGACGATTTCCCTTGAAACATTCCCACATAGATCAAATTGGAAAATTCATCGTAAACTGGATGAAAATTTTGAATTACTGAGTAATCCTGAATATATTTTTTAATAAATAATCTGTATCCAACCTCGCCAGCAGAATACGAATTACCGAAAGTGCCAATACAAACTTTGTAAAATTTACTCCTGTTGGTACTATCAATATAAAAGCAAACACGATTTTTAATCTTACCCTGAAGTTGAATAGCAAAATCATTTGCTTTAGTTTTTTCTTCAAATGATTTTACTTCAATAAAAAATTTATCCGTGTCGCGGGAATTTATATATTCAAACTCACTTTGCTGATTTCTTCCGCAACTTAAAAAAATACAACAAACTGATAAACAAATAAAAATTTGAGACATCAATAACTAAGCTTTCCCGATTATTGAAATAAGTATTTCATAAATAAAATTAACGAATTTTACAAAATAACCCCACAATGGGCTGTATATAAAAACCAGCAGGATCAAGAAACCATACATTCCTGCATTTAAATAGCCGGCAATAATTCTGTTGGGAAAAATATCATAAAGAATATGTGAGCCATCCAACGGTGGAATTGGTAATAAATTGAAGGCAAACAAAAAAATATTAAAGTATCCACCAAGATGCAGCGCTGTAAGAATTCTTTGGAAATTTTCCGTTGGATTATCAGAAGATTTTGCAATAAAAAAATATGCTATAAAGAATAACACTGCCAGTATTAAGTTTGATAGCGGTCCCGCGAAGGAGACAATTGCATCGTCTCTTCGTTTGTTACTAAAATTATTTGGATTAACAGGAACTGGTTTAGCCCAACCAATTATAAATCCACCAGAAGCAAAAGAAATTAGCGGCATAATTATGCTGCCAACCAAATCGAGATGCTTGAATGGATTTAGTGTTAACCTTCCTGAGTTTTTTGCTGTATCATCTCCGAACTTAAAGGCAGAAAATGCATGGGCAAATTCATGCACAGCAAGTGAAATTAAAAAAAGCGGCAAGAATAAAACGAATGTAATCAGTTTTTCATTTATTTGAATATCAGGCAATTTATTTTCCTCTTGGATGAAAGTCTCTGTGGACTTGTTTAATATATTCTCTATCGATGTGAGTATAAATTTGAGTTGTTGAAATATCTGCGTGTCCAAGCATTTCCTGAACAGAGCGTAAATCTGCACCACCTTCCAGTAAATGCGTTGCAAAGGAATGCCTGAAGGTATGTGGATGCACTTCCTTTTCTATTCCTGCTTTCTTAGCATATTTATTAACAATATTCCAGATACCCATCCGCGAAAGTTTTGTTCCGTGGTTGTTTAGAAATACATAGTTCAAACTTTTTCCTCTTCTTTCCGATGTTGGTCTCGATTCAAGCAGATATTTATTTACCCACTCAATCGCACTACTTCCAACCGGTACAATCCGTTCTTTTGATCCTTTGCCCAGAACGCGAATAATCCCTTCGCTAAAAATCAAATCGTGTAAATGTAAGTTAATCGTTTCCGAAACTCTTAACCCGGAAGAATACATAATTTCAAGCAATCCTTTATCTCTTAATCCAAATTTAGTTTGAACATCCGGAGCATCAAGAATTTTTTCTACTTCATCAAAATTTAATACAACCGGAAGTTTTCTAGAAAGTTTTGGTGGAGTAATTTTTTCAGTCGGATCCTTTTCAATATAATTGTACGTCTTAAGGTAACCAAAATAACTTTTATGTGAAGATAAATATCTTGCTGTTGTAGAGCTTGAGATACCAACATCGCTCATCGATTTATAGAATTTTACTAGAACACGATAATCAATTAAATTTTCATCAGTAATGAGATATAAATCTTCAGCGTATTCAAGCAGTTTGGTAATATCATTCCTATATGAATCGATGGTGTTTTTGGATAGATTTTTTTCAAGACGCAAAACAGTTAAATATTCTTTTAGGAGTTCAGACATAATTTAATACAGATGACAGATTTTTAGGAAATGTCATCACTTTTCTCCTTCAAATTTTCCATTTCATCTTGCTTGGGGTAACGAATTCGCTTGTGGTGTTGTACTAAAAGGATGTTAAGAAAAATTTCTTTAATAATTTTTAGATCTTTAAGTGTAACAGGCGATTCATCCAATTGTCCGTCTGCCAGGCGGTTTTTAAAAAGACTGTTAATTACATTTTCAACTTTAGCTGGATCCGGCTCATCAATTGAACGTACTGTAGATTCGCAAGCATCGGCAAGCATAACAAGAGCTGTTTCTTTAGAATTTGGTTTAGGACCTTTATACCGGTAATCGATTATGTTTACATTACTATCACCATAAAGTTCTTTGGCTTTTTCATAGAAAAAACTCATAACTAATGTACCGTGATGCATTGGAATGAAATCAATTATTTCCGCTGGTAATTTTTCTTCTTTTGCTAAATCAATACCTTTTGTAACATGATTAATGATAATTGCAGCGCTTGCTTTGGGATCCAATTTGGAATGTGAGTTTTCATTGTCCATCTGGTTCTCTACAAAGTAATCTGAATTAACTGTTTTGCCAACATCGTGGTAATATGCTCCAACTCTTGCAAGTAAAGGATTTGCACCAATTGCTTCAGCAGCTCTTTCAACCAGCGAACCTACAGTCATGGAATGTGTAAAAGTACCCGGAGCAACTCTTGCAAGATTTTTTATGAGTGGTCTGTTAAAGTCAGTTAATTCTAACAATGTAAGGTCAGTTGTTATCTTAAAAAATTTTTCAAAGAAAATTATCATTCCAAAAGTAAAAACCGGACTGATTAAAGCATTCCCGGCTGCAAAAGCATACTCTATAAGTATTCTGTCATATGACTCATAACGTTCTAATCCAAATGCAAGGATACTAACTAAATATCCTACTAGAATATATCCAAATGAACGGAAAATTTGCGTCCTGTTTTTAATATCACGGACTGTATAAGCAGCAAGAGCACCGGCAAAAATATTCATGGCAGTAAATGAATAATCATTTCCTCTTAAACTACCGGCAATTAATGCAATTACAACAGTTCCATAAAATCCAACCCGGCTATCAAAAATGATGGTTAGCAACATAGATGCTGCCGGAAGTATTACCAATAAATGCAAAGGTGAACTTATAACGATCTGATTTATAAGAAAGGTTATACTGCTTATAAACAATATTATCAAGGAAATCAAAAGAATTTTTACATTGTCGTGGAAAATTTTTTTCCGGAAAAGAAAAAGATAAATTGCATAAAGGGATATTATTAAAAAAACATGCAAAAACTTACCCAACGTTTGAGTAAATGTATTTACAAAACCGCCTTCCTCTGCTTTTGCTTTCCGGTACGAATCAATTTTTAATTTTTTATCATCAGTTACTCTATCGTGCTTTGCTATTATTCTTTCATTTTCATTTACTATACCGGTGTTAGGTGAAACTTTATTATATGCCTGCGCTATTTCCAGTTGTGTTAACTTTTCATCAAAATTTAGATTTGGGCGGATGAAATGATTAACATACTCTATAATTGCGTAATTAAGCTGCGGATCGCTGATTGCTCCATTTACATACTCAGCCACATAATCATGAACTACTTTTAAATCCTGATATTTTTTTTTAGGAGCTACATAATCAAACTTTCCAATTCTATAAGCAATACTATCCTTTTTAATTTCATTATATAAAAGATTAAGTATTTCTGTTTTGTAAACCCGTTTTAGAATATCTTCTGCTAAAGAAAATACTTGCCTAAGGTTTTTATTTCCTTTCGAACGCTTATTTTCGAATTTATAAAAATTCTTAAGAGCTTTGAATGAAGCTGGACTGATAAATGTATTATTATTTTCTGATTCATCGCTTTCATTTTCAATTTGAGTAATCAAATAAGTATTGTAGGAATGCAGCGAATCGATGCTTTGGATAAAGATATTTTCATTCTTGATAAAGATCGGGAAAACTTTTTCACCCGCTTTTCTTTTTTCTAAAGCATAAACTTCCGGATCTTTATAAATAGGAAAGCTGGTAGTGGCAATTAAATCCTCTTGAATCCAAATTGAACCAACTGTTACTTCAGATTCAATCGAAACTCCTTTAGGAAACATTAATACAATAAGTATAACCGAAATTAAAAAAATGAGGAGCTTAATCCTTCTGCTTTTTTTTAGGACTGAAATATTATCGGCAGAAGACATTTTTCATTCCTTCTTAGATCTTAAAACCATTTCTAAAAATTCAGCAACCCCATCTTCGTCATTTGTTTTTTTTGTAATGTAGTCTGCCAGTCTTTTTATTTCCGGCACAGCGTTAGCAACAGCAATTTTTAATGCATTGGTTTCAAACAGACTTCTGTCGTTATACCAATCACCCACAACAGCGGTTTGCCTGATGTTTAGCTTCAAGTGTCTAAGTAATCTTTTCACTCCTTTTGCTTTAGAGCTCCCACCTTTTCTAACTTCCAGGAAATAGTTGCCTTCACGACTATGAGATTTAAAATAAGAAGAATCCAAACCAAAACTACACGGAAAGCTTAATTGATTGCTTAGATATTTGACTGCATCATTCTGTTCACCGGTAATTATCACTTCCAGAGTTTGTCGGGTAAAAGTATCATAGGATAACACTTCTTTAAAAGCCGCACCATATTTATCAAGTAAAAATGGAATTGTTGAATTATATTCAGTATAAAATATAGCTTCAGCATGGCAAAGCGCAATTTTTAATAAAAATTTATCGGCAAGATAAATGGCTTTTCTAACATATTTTTCCGGAACAAATGATTCGAATATGGTAACTTTATTTGGATAGCTTTGTATTAACGCGCCATCAAGTGAAATTAATGGAACGTTTATTTCAAGCTGCGCCGCGTAATCTAAAATGGAAGAATGTACTCTTTGTGTAGCAAAAGTAAATTGTACTCCACGCTGTTTTAATTGTTTGATTAAGGTTTTGGTTTCAACACCAATTTGTCCCTCATCATCCAGCAAAGTTCCGTCAAGATCGAAAACAATGAGTTTTAGTTTTTTTATATTTTCCTTATTTAACATAATCTATTTCTGATTTACAATTTTACTAAATAAATAATTGCCAAAAAGATTTTGAACAAATAAAATACCGGATAATAAAACTAATAATTACAATTCCAAAGTTTACTTCTCCATTTATTTTGAAAGTGTTTCCCAGCCACGTTTTTTCATTCCAAAATAAATGATTGAACCAAAGATAAAACCAAAAATAACAAATATGATTCCGGTTATTGCACTGCCAAGAATAATTTTTCCAAAGCCAAATAGAAATGCATATATCATTGCAACA
>JAPLFH010000042.1 GCA_026390815.1 Ignavibacteriales bacterium
TTAAATCCCAAACCGTTAGGTAACGAACTACACTCTGTTTATTTTTATGATGAATTGAACGGATGGGCATTCGGCGGATCATCCGTATTAAGAATGCGTGAAGGTTCACCAAACTTTACCATTGTTCCAACAGAATGTATAATAATACGAACTACAGACGGAGGAAATTCCTGGCAAACACAGTTTAGTGAAGTATTAAGCGGTTTACAAGCATCATCATTTATTTCACCAACAACCGGATGGGCTGCAGGGGGAGCGGGAATCATTTTAAAAACAACTGACGCTGGAGAAGAGTGGGTAATTCAAGATAATCCTTTACTAGGAACAAATGAAATAATTTCTGAGATTCAGTTTGTTTCTGTAACCACAGGCTGGTTTACAACAGGTACAAAAATATTTAAAACTACAAATGGCGGAAATACATGGGATTCTCTGCAACATCCAACCTTAAAAAGCGGGAATCAAATAAGGTCGGTGCATTTTATTTCCGAAACAACCGGATGGATTGCATGTGATTGGGGGCCAGTTCTGAAAACTGTAGATGGAGGCAATAACTGGATTGTGCAACAAAGCGGATTATCGTTTGCTTCTTCTATCTATTTTATGAACGAATCTATAGGCTGGCTTGCAGGAGAAACTTATGATTCAGGAAAAGATACCGTAATGATTTTAAAGACTACGAATGGAGGGGAAACATGGTCAAAACAAATAACAGGTATAAAGGAACGTCTTCTTTCTATCAATTTTAAAAATGAAAATGTTGGCTGTGCTGTTGGGTGGAATGGTATTATTTATATTACAAACGATGGGGGAAATGCCTGGCTTGATAAATCAGTTGATATTGATTTTTCAATGTTAAATGCTGATCAACTTCACTCGGTTTGTTTTGTAGGCGATAATACTTGTTATGCAGTTGGCGAAAGCGGCAGGATAATAAAATCAACAAACAATGGAAATGATTGGACATTTCTTTTCGGAGGAGAAACGAATCAATTTAATTCAAGCTGTTTTATTGATGAAAAGACGGGATGGATTGTTGGCAATGAAGCAACAATCTTAAAAACCGAAGATGGTGGATCCAACTGGATAAAACAGGAATGCGGCTTAGTTATAAATTATTACACAAGCTTTCATGCTGTTTCATTTACTTCAAAGGATAAGGGATGGATAGCAGGTGAAACCGGAGTACTTAAAACAACAAACGGCGGAGAAACTTGGATAACAACAACACCTGATTCTATAACTTCACTTTTTACAATGTATTGTATTAATCCAACTACTGTAATAACCGCAGGTTTTTGGGGAAGGATTTTTAAAACCACGGATGATGGTGCAACCTGGACGTTAAGACAAATTGGAGATGATGAATCCATTTGGAGTGTTTACTTTACTTCCGATAGTATTGGGTATATTACAACATATAGCGGAAAGATTATGAAAACAACCGATGCAGGTGATAGCTGGTTTAAATTGAACAGTGGGGTAAAGTATGCATTGCTTTCAATTTATTTTGTTACATCGCAAACAGGCTGGGCAGTAGGTGCTGCAGGTCAAATACTTAAAACAACTGATGCCGGTAATAGTTGGATACAACAAAGTTCAGGTGATATTACATGGTTGCAGTGCGTTCGATTTATTTCGGAATCAACAGGATGGGCTGTAGGGGACATAGGTAAAATTTTTAAAACTACAGATGGAGGAGAAAACTGGTTGCTACAGAGTAATCCTGCGCATGGAATGCCAACGAAATTTCTAACAGCAAGTTTTATCTCGAGCTCTGTCGGCTGGGTTGCAGGTGAAGAAGGTGTAATCCTTAAAACAGTAGATGGCGGAAAAGCAATTGTAAGTCTTGCAGAGCTAACCCGCATTGAAGATCCTGAAGAAGTAATTCCAAAAGAATTTACAATGACGCAGAATTATCCGAATCCATTCAATCCTTCTACAACAATAAGTTACAGCTTACCAGAGGAAGGAAGAATAACAATTAAAATATTTGACATACTTGGAAGTGAAGTAAGAACATTGGTTAATGATTTTAAGAATACTGGTAGTTATTCTTCCGTTTGGGACAGTAAAGATAATTACAATAATGAAGTTTCTTCAGGAATTTATTTCTATAATATCAAGTTCAAGGATAATTCTATTACAAAGAAGATGATTCTTGTACGTTAATTTAATTAGTTAGTAGGTCGAACTAAAGTTCGACCTACATCTTTTTAAGGATATATAATTGTGGCTATAAATGTTTAAATTTTATCACCTAAAGATAAAACCAGGTAAGACTTATCTAATAATTTAATTGCGGAGGGAAAAATGAAAAACGTCGTCCTTTGTATTTTATTTTCAATACTATTTATATCAGAATCTTTTGCCCAAAAAGATTGGTTCTGGTTAAATCCCAAACCGTTAGGTAAC